>CAZVPH010000090.1:0-7234 GCA_964628125.1 uncultured Thiosulfatimonas sp.
CTTATCAATTTTCAACTCATGAATCGGCAGACGCTGTAAATAACTTAAGGATGAGTAGCCGGTTCCAAAATCATCGATTGAGACTTTAAACCCCAGCCAATCAAGCTTTTTAATTTTAATGAGCGCATTTTTGGTGTCTGTAATTAACACCCCCTCGGTCAGTTCAAGCGTAATATTGGTTGGATTAACACCGGTATAAGTGAGCAGCTCTCGAATATGCTTTAAGAATTTGGTTTCGTGAAATTGGATGGGGCTGATATTGATGGAGAGATTGAAGTTAGGCTGGATCAAAGTCCATTTTTTTACCTGCATAAAAGCGTGACGCAGCACCCAGGCGCCCAGTTTAAGGATCTGTCGACTCTCTTCTGCTACCGGAATGAATTTATTGGGCGGTATAAAGCCAAGCGTAGGATGCTCCCAGCGAATGAGAGCCTCAGCACCGTGTACGACACTGTCTTTACCCACTTGAGCTTGGTAGTAAAGGTGTAATTGATCATCCAAATCCGCTGAGTTTAGGTCTGCTTCCAATTGACGGCGCTCAATGATCTCTTCCGATAAAATAGGTTCATAGACATAGACTTTTTCATCGCTTTTAAGATTTTTTGCTTCAGACATGGCTAAATCGGCTTGATTCAAAAGCGTGTCTGCGGTGTCTGCGTCGGAGTAGGGATAGACCACTAGACCAATCCGTGCAGAACTGTGCAAGGTCAGATCATCCACCAAGTAGTGTTGATTCAGCTTGTTGACAATTTTGTGTGCCTGTCGCAAAGCATTGCGTGTAGCTTTCTCGGAGCTTTTGGCTCTGTCTTGCATGATTACTGCAAATTCATCGCCGCCTACCCTTGCTAACACGTCATCCTTACGCAGTATTTTTTTTAATAACAAAGTGGTTTGGATAAGCAATTTATCGCCAGCTTTGCGTCCGAATGCATTATTGATGCTTTTAAAACGATCAAGATTGATATATAAAATAGCGGAATAACTTTGATAACGCTGGTGATTTTTTAGGGCGCTTGAAATAAGCTCTTTGGCGAGTTTTCGGTTGGCTAGGCCGGTGAGTTTGTCATAAAAGGCCATTTGTTGAAGTTGAGCTTGCGCCTCTTTTATATCTGTAATATTGTGAAGCGTGACAACATAATGTTCGATGTTAAAGTCGTCATCTGCCAGCATAGAGATGCTTAATACGGCATGAAATGTTAAGTTTGGATTGGGGTGAAGCTCAATCTCACCACTCCAGTACTTCACCTCAAGCAAGGTCCTTAAAAGGTCAATCGTGTCATGTTTAAGAGTGACCTGCAAATCGAGCCAGTGCATTAAGGTCATGGACTGCAACCGGTCGGCTGTCAGACCTGTCATGGAGATAAAACTGTCGTTAGGGTGTGTGATATAACCTTTTTCATTCGCAATAAATTGAGCGTTAAAGCTGTTAAAAGCGGCGTGCATTAAGCGTTTTTGTTCTTCAGCATGAGCGCGAAGGGTAAGGTCGTAAATGCTTAACAGTAGATTTTTAACACTGCCTTTTTTATTAAAAATGAGTTTACCATGCAGGCGGCGTGGATTCGTTTTTAAGGTGGCGGAGTCTCTGTGCCATACCTCGATCTCAGATGGGGCGACGCATGGGGCATCTAAAATGTTTTGGAGCCAGGGTTCGAGTTTAAAAGGGATGGTAGCTTTTTTATTTTTGAACAATCTTAGACAGTCAAGCAGCGGTAAGTCGTCCTCATCGCAGGCCAGGAGTGTTCTGGCGTTTGCATTGATCAATTGAATCTTTAAATTTAGTTTAAAGACAACGATACCATCCTGGATGGCATCGATAATCTCACACTTACTCTCCCGCTCTTCACGCAGACGTTTGACGCTGTTTTCAAGTTCGGTTAAGCCTGGTTTTGAACTCATGGAATACGAAGCGCCTATCAGCAGTTTGGTAGGTGATTCTAGCTGATGACCAGGCTAATAGGATATAAGTTTTTTTACGCAATCTAAGGATTGGTAGCGAGTTTGCATCAACTCCTACGAGGGAATAAAGAGCTGTGTTATTAACAAGTTTTGATAACCGCGTGGGCAGATCTGGTCAAAGAGTGAACATCGCCAATATTTTAACGACATGAAAATAAAAAGAATAACCAGTTTGCAGGGACTGGACTTTTCAACTATTAATCCAAGAACTGCAGCGCTTTTTCGATAAAAAATCGCAAAGACCAGGGGTGTCAAGAATGAAACTTGTAAATTAATTTCCAGGATTGCATTGATATAGATAACTCCGAAGTCCATCATCAATAAAATGAGCTTTATTGCAGCATAGCCAGGCCTGGCCAAGCTTAAAGAAAACTCAAAAGCAGAGCAGCTGTAAAAATGTTGCTTGATTGCGATCTAGGTTTTAGTGTAAGTTGCGGTGGATTGAATTGAGTTGGTCGACGAAATATTCGGTAGAATGAAACGAGTGCTTTGCGCAGAAGTTTTATCTAAGTTTTACACGATCGCCTGTCTTTTGCAGATCGTTTGTCCCGTGAAAGAGTGTTATCTTGCCAAAATCTATTTTGAATTCCCCTCAGAGTGCTTCCCAGGTTACACCTTTGTCTGCGTTAGCTCCAACAGACGTCAATGCCGTCAAGATTGCTAAGGTCGCAGTGCCTGGACCATTTTTATTCCCGTTGGATTATCGGCTGACGCCCACCGAAGATCTGTTACTGGAAAGCGAAACCGAGGCTGCGCCTCTTGCTGTGGTCGGTGGACGTGTTTGGGTGCCGTTTCGAAATAAAAAAATTGTCGGTGTCGTGATGGCGATCACCGACAACGCGGATTTCGACGTGACTAAAATCAAACCCATTGATCAAACCATCGACTCAGAACCCCTTTTTTCTGCCCAGGATCTTGCGCTGTTTCAGTGGGCGAGCCAGTATTATCATGAGCCGATTGGTGAGGTGATGGCGGCCGCGTTACCCAAGCGATTGCGACAGGGCGAGTCAAGTGAGATTCAGGGCGTGGCGCATTGGGCCTTGACTGAGCTTGGCAAAACCATTCAAGTCACCGACTTGGCGGCCAACGCCAAACGTCAAAAGTCGGTGCTGACCACCTTTCAAACCACGCAGTCATCACTTTTAAGTTCAACGCACCTTTCAAAAGAGTCTGATAACTGGCGACCTGCGCTGAATAAGTTTTTGGAGTTGGGCTGGGTTGAAGAACGAAAAGGCCCTTGTTTGCAGGTGACCGCTTATCCCGATTCGCCCAACCACACCTTGAATGCCGAGCAGCAACACGCCGTAAACAGCGTGACCGAGTGGCTGGATAAAGACAACGCCTTTGCCAGTTTTTTAGTGCAAGGTATTACCGGCAGTGGCAAAACTGAAGTCTATTTAGGCATGATTGAAGCGGTCATTAAACAAGGTAAGCAGGCCTTAGTACTGGTGCCTGAAATTGGTCTAACACCACAAATGGTGTCGCGTTTTGAGGCGCAACTGCAAACCCGGGTCGCCACTTTGCATTCGGGATTGAACGATGCGGAGCGTCATTGTGCTTGGCACTTGGTGCGCACGGGTCAAGTAAAAGTGCTTTTAGGCACGCGTTCGGCGCTATTCACCCCTTTTAAAGACTTAGGTATCTGCATTATTGATGAGGAGCATGATCTCTCTTACAAACAGCAAGAGGGGTTTCGCTACTCCGCCAGAGACCTGTTGGTGCGCCGCGCGTTTCAAGAAAAAGTGCCGGTGGTTATGGGGTCGGCAACTCCTTCATTAGAGAGTTTGTACAATGTAAAAAGTGGCCGCTATATTCACCTTAAACTGAAGCATCGCGCCGGCAATGCTACTCTGCCAAGCTTAAAGCTACTGGATATTCGCGGTGAGAAAATTCAAGAAGGGGTCTCTCGAAAACTGCAAACCGCTATGACGACGCACTTGGAGAAGGGTGGGCAAGTTTTGCTGTTTTTAAACCGCCGAGGCTTCGCTCCGGTTCTCATGTGTCACGACTGCGGTTGGCAAGCCAGTTGCCCCAGTTGCGACGCCAATATGACGCTGCACACCGGTCAATTTAACGACTATTTGCAATGTCATCACTGTGGCGAGCAAGAGCCGGCTCCAGAGAGTTGTCCAAGCTGTGAGAGCGCTGAGTTTGTCAAGGTCGGTCAGGGTACAGAACGACTGCAAGCCGCGATTGCTGAATGGTTCCCAGACAACACGCTGTTACGAATTGACCGCGACACCACGCGTTTAAAAGGCAAAATGGCCGAGTTGACTGGCATCGCGCAACGCGGTGAAGCGGATATATTGATTGGTACGCAGATGCTCGCCAAAGGCCACCATTTTCCTAATGTCACCCTGGTTGGAATTTTGGACGTTGACCAAGGTCTGTTCAGCGCCGATTATCGCGCGCCGGAGCGCATGGCGCAGCTGATTCTACAAGTGGCTGGACGAGCTGGACGCGCCGAAAAGCAGGGTGAAGTATTGATTCAAACCCATCACCCTGACCACCCACTCTTGATCACTTTGATTCGTGAAGGTTATGACGCCTTTGCGCAGCAAGCATTGGACGAACGGATTCGCGCGAAATTGCCGCCGACTCGTTACCAGATATTAATCCGTTCAGAAGCCGCCAATCCCAATGATGTCATGGCCTTTCTACACTCCCTAAAAGCGGGGTTAGAATTGAATCAACAGCAGTATATTCTTGAGACGGGCAAAACTTCTGAGGTCGAGTTTTGGGGGCCGGTTTCTGCTCCGATGCTCCGTCGCCAAGGTCGTTATCGCTTTCAGCTGCTGCTGCAATCCGCCGAACGCGCCAGCTTGCATCGCGTGTTGGGCGAACTGGAACCGCACATCTATAAAAGCCCTTTGTCGCGAAAAGTGCGTTGGAGCATTGACGTCGATCCACAAGAGATGATGTAGGCGCTGCTGAACCGTTAAAAACACTGTGACCAGGCCTGGTTGTTTTACATTAGAGTTTTAATGTGTTGTTCAGGTTGTTTAAAGGCGGATAAGGTATGATGATTTTAAGGGTTTTAGACACATTTGAGAGAGACTGTTCTTAAAGAGCTTTCTAATGCTCTCTTGCAGGTCTCTGCAATCACGAAAGTATTGTCCAGGGCAGGCTGTCTTTTTTTATACACAACTTTTTACACTACTCTATTTTTTCCACCAAAAGGAGCGTCATATGGATTTTTTATGGTTTGTCGGAACTGTTTCAGCGTTGATTTTGATCTATCTGTTTTTAGCAGTCAAAATCGTTTCCCAAGCAGAATTATGGGTGATTGAGCGTTTAGGAAAGTATCACCGTACCTTAGGGGCAGGGATTAACTTTATTATTCCCTTTATTGACCAAAAACGCTCAAATTTCAGCACGCAAGAACAGATCATTGACGTGCCACGTCAAGCGGTGATCACGAAAGACAACGTCAGCATTCAAATTGATGCAGTGGTGTTTATCCGTATTAACGATGCGCAACAGGCGACCTATGAGATTAAAGATCTTAAAGTGGCGATTGCTCAGTTAGCGCAAACCACGCTTCGTGCCGAAATTGGTCGCATGGAACTGGATGAAACCTTAAGTTCACGTGCGGACTTAAACGCGCTTTTATTGACCTCACTTGATTTAGCCAGTGGCACCTGGGGGGCAAAAGTGACGCGCGTTGAAGTGGCCGATATCTCCGCACCTCAAGCAGTACAGACGGCAATGGAGCTGCAAATGGAAGCAGAGCGTCGTCGTCGAGCGACTGAAACTGCAGCCGAAGGGGATAAAAATGCTCTGATTTTAAAAGCTGAAGGTGAACGTCAACAAGCGTTTAAGCAGGCCGAAGCGGTAGAACGAATGGCCGATGCGCTCAAATATGAGAAAGAACAGTTGGCCATGGGTGAGCAAAAAGCGATGGAGTTGATTAACCACGCCATGCTGGATAATAAAGACGCGGCCAGTTTTCTGCTGGCCAAAGATCGAATCGCCGCGTTTGCAGGACTCGCCGCCAGCGATTCCGCCAACAAAGTGGTTGTGCCGATTGAAACCTCAGAAATGGTCGGTTCTTTGGCCGCATTTGCTACCTTGTTGGGGCAGAATAACGGCAAATAGTCATCAAGGCGTGAAACGGTCGGCGTTAAGAGAGGTTCTAAGCGCCGACTATTTGTTTAGGTGCCAACGACCGTGCAGTGTCAATTCAAGCAATCAAAGCTTAATAAAATTTTAATAAAACCAAACTAAAACCAAACTAAAACCAAAGGAGCGCTTCACAATGGAAAATATACTGCCGGTGATTCCTGCCTGGGTGATGTTAACTCTGGGGGTTCTTATGCTCGCCGCTGAATTATTGACGGCGACGTTTGTGGTGTTGTTTTTCGGCATCGCTTTTATTGCGGTCGGCTCGATTGGCTTTTTTCTGAATTGGCCTTCAGGAGAGGTTCAGCTGCTGTCTGCGATGGTGGTCGGTGGTGCTCTCACCTACGGATTGCGCGGGTTTTTTATGCGGATGATGGGCAGTGAAGTTTTGCCTTTAGAGACGATGGAAGTGGGAGATACTGGCGTAATGGTCGAAAACTTTGGCAAATTGCGCGTTAACTATAAAGGTACGACTTGGGGGTTTAAGAAGCAAGTCCCTTTCGAGGTGAAAGTCGGCGATGAGGTGTTGGTGGTAAAACTTAAAAACAATATCGCTTGGATCCAAAACCTGCCTGAGCAATAAATTGTAGACACCCAGGTCGTAAACCAATAAACCCTAAAATAAGCTAATAAACTCTAAAGATATAAATCGAAAATCATATTTTAGCGATCATGCAACACTTCTGCAGTGTATAACGTCACGGCGACCGCCACAGTCGTGATTTTATCCTTAGAGGCTAGAAAACCTCTTATGGTTTCGGGCTGTTTTTGGTGGTTTTCTGTCCATGCCAATCAGTTGCGATTATTTTTTTGGGGGATATTGACTCAATATAGCATCGACAATCGCCTGAGTATTCCGTTCCGCTTCGGCCGGTGTTGTTGTGCCTTGAACCGATTGAGTACTCTCACCGCGCCAAATCAAAGCCCCCGTTGTATCGTGAATATCGATTCCCCATTTAGCTTCTTCGTAGGTTTCTGTGGTGTAGTCTATGGGAAATTGTGTGCCTAGCCCCACGCTGCGAGTGTGCCAACCAAACCCAAAGCTGCTGCTCGGGGTCACTGTTTGTACTTTGCTGGTGGTGTAGCGATAAGTTATATACGCCTCTGGCGCTTGGCGAACAAAGAGAGCTTTTCTGTTGTGCAAATTATTCTGAAT
>CAZVPH010000091.1:0-7217 GCA_964628125.1 uncultured Thiosulfatimonas sp.
GAATACCGTACACATAAAGTGCGATATGACATGAATACCGTACACATAAACTACGGTATGGTACGAATCCCGTACACATAAACTACGGTATGGCACGAATCCCACACCCCTAACCAAAGACCCTGTAAATTAAACTGTGTAAACGCTCATATATTAAAATCTTCTAAAAAGGAAAAACATTATGAGCAACTTAGATCAAGCTAAACTCAAAGCGATGGCGGCTGAATTAGCCAAGAGCGTTAAACTCAAGCCGACCTATCTGAACTGTTCAGTATGCTGGTTAAAATGACCGTTGAAGCCGCCCTTGGCGCTGAAATGGAAGAACATTTAGGCTACAGTAAAAGCCAAATATCTAACTCTTCGAATAGCCGTAACGGCTATTCCAGTAAAACTCTCAAAGGCGACCACGGCGAAGTCGACATTACCGTTCCTCGTGATCGAGACAGTAGTTTTGAACCCGTAATCGTCAAGAAAGGCGATACTCGCCTCACTCACATGGATGACCAGATTCTATCGTTTTATGCCAAAGGCATGAGCACTCGAGATATCGTCGATACTTTTAAAGAGATGTACGGTGCCGATGTTTCGCCTACACTCATTTCAAAGGTCACAGATGCTGTTACAGAAAAAGTGATTCAATGGCGCTCACGTCCATTAGATGAGGTCTATCCTGTCGTCTATTTAGACGGCATTGTCATCAAAGTTCGCCAGGACAAACAAGTCATTCCCAAAACCATGTATATCGCCCTAGGGATTAATCTTGAAGGTCGAAAGGAATACTTAGGCCTGTGGCTATCGGAAAACGAATCTTCTAAGTTTTGGCTAAGCGTTTTGAATGACATTCACGCCCGTGGCGTGAAAGACATTCTAATCACTTCCGTTGATGGATTAACAGGCTTTCCAGAAGCCATCAATGCCGTATTCCCGAAAACGGATATTCAACTATGCATCGTGCACATGGTGCGTAATTCACTTAAATACGTGGATTATAAAGAATGTAAGGAAGTGGCGAGAGATTTAAAACAAATCTACCAATCCATTACTGAAGAAGAGGCGTTTTTAGCGCTCCAGCAGCTCGAGACCAAATGGGATGCCAAATTCCCTAGTATTGGTAAATCCCGGCGTAATCACTGGGATAACGTCTCAACCTTGTTCTTGTATCCAGAAGCGATTAGAAAAGCTATCTACACGACGAATGCAATTGAGTCTTTAAACTCAGTGATACGGAAAGCCACAAAAAACCGTAAGATTTTTGGGCATGATAATTCTGCTTTTAAGATTGTCTTTTTGGCGATTGAATCGGCATCTAGAAAATGGACAATGCCGATAAGAGATTGGAATTCTGCAATGAATCAGTTTATGGTTTTGCATGAAGAACGGCCAGTAAAATTCAGTACCAACCGGTCAAGATAGTTGCCGCTAAACCGGCCAAAGTAATTGACGCTAAATAGAATGGGCGCTTACACAAAATGATTTACAGGCCCAAACCAAATTAACGTTGTTTAGCACAACGTCATTTCTGCACTCTTTTTCCATTCAGTGCAATCCTCCTGAACGAGTGACATTAATAAATCCTTTCTAGTATTTACTTCTGCTAAAGCAATTTGCTTTAATGCCCAATCTCCATTGCTAAAAAATGCATAACACTGCCCTTGCTCTAAGGTCGAAAGTCGACGAATTTCAGCCACGCTTCGCATGTTTCTATCCATAGGCGGCGGGACTAGTTTTTCTAGATACTCCTGAGTTCTAACATCTGTTGTACGAAAGAAATATTTATTAGCGGTGTTATTCAGTAAAATTTCAATTGCATCCGATTCATCACTACCGCTTTGTTTTTTAGCCGCCTCTTTTATAGACTGAATCGATTGGGTCGCTAACAAACAAACAGCATTATAAGAACGACAACGATCTAAATAATTCTGTTCTCCTGACTCCCTATCCACAGTTATGAAGCGATGAAACTCATCGCAAATATATGCCACAGGTCTCTCTAAGTTTTCGCGATTGAACGTATGCTTAAAGAACATGCTCTTTAACATTCTGCCTACAAAGTCAAATCCTTCATCTTCATTGATGGCTGGATTCAACTTAAGTAGTACAACGCCACCTCTATCCCAATGTGGCAATAACGGTTTGGTTTCACGCTGAACATTCCACTGACCCAACAAGCTCAGAGGATCTAGGTCACAATAGTTTCGAACCGTTTCATTTAACAGCAATGAAAACATTGATTGGAAGTAAGACACCTTGTAATACCACTGTTCAACCATACTGCGCTCTTGAACCCTGAACGGTGAAAGAAAGCCATATAACTTAGAAGGAATATTGACTCTTTTTGCCAAAAAAATAGCCCAATTTAAGGTCTGATTCCATTTTTTATCTGAGCCTGTCATATCTAATGTACTGTCGATAAAAACACTAAAGGCTGTAAAATAATCCGGGTCGTAGCACAAAGAGGATAATACAAGTTCTATATCAAAAGCATCTGGTCCCGTTTTTTTTTCAAATTCCCCAAATGTAATCTCTTTATCCTCTTCAATTAGCTTTTTAACAGCTGCCGAGGAGAAAGACAATTTACTCACTCTTTCTTGAAATTCATTTACATCAGAGAACAAACTTCTGCCTGTTTTATCGACATACGCCTGGTCTAATATCATAAATGACCGCATGGTAGCCCTCCCTCCCGCAGCAAAAACAGTGTTATTACCTGAATTAAGAATACTTGTACCTTCACAGCTATCGTAGATCTTCATCACTTTATCAACTAGGGGCTTATCTATTTCAGCTTCAAACGGATTAAATCGCTTTTCTCGACCTTCTAAGGCAATTAATCTTTCAGGGTTACTTAATAAATCACCGACTAACTGTTGATATTCATTTTTAGCGTCAATCACCAAAACAGCTGCTTCCTCACCATGCTTATTTCTCGAGGCTAGAATCTCACGCATTTTTGGAGCCATTACTGAAGACGTCTTTCCCGAACCAGACCCACCGAACGCTATACCATGACCAAATAAGGCTTCGTCGATAGGCTTTCTTTTGACAGTCTCTGTCTCATTAAAGGTCATATTTTTTTCTCCAATTCACTACTATTGTTATCGTTTAAACGGACGTAACTTCATCAATCAATTTCAACTCAACCGTTTGCTTAGCGGTTAAGTACACATCCATATCAAATAGTTCCTGATAAAGACCTTTCACATACTCGGTATAGCCTTTTAAAGCTTTTCTCGTGTTCGGTTTTATGGTTTTTTGACCAATCTTGATTGGCTTAAGCGGCAACGATTCTCCCTGATTGAAGGTATCCTCAATACACTCCTGATTATGTTCCATAAGTGAATTTAGAATTTTTTGATCAATTTTGGTCAAATCATCATTTAACTGCTTGGCTTTTTCTGACGTAATAACCATTTGCCCCATCACTCTTACATTGTGATAAAGGACTTCTGCATCGACCATCGCAGTGCGATAGCCAACATTTCCTAAAGACAACATCACAGCGGCTGCACTGGCCACATTTGACATAGCATGCGTTTCAATCACAACCCCTCGACTACGCCAATCCTTTAGTTTGGCAATAAAAATCTGTAATGCTTTTAGTTCTCCCCCTGGGGAGTTGATCTCTATTTTGATTCGGTCAAAAAAGTAATAAGTAATCGCCAGGTCGATTGCAGTGACTAACTCACTAATACTTTGAAAATTCACTTCACCCGTTAACGTAACCACCGCTTTATTTTTTTCAAACTTAAATTCTTTCATTCGTACTCCCCTTGTAATTATAATTAGTATATAGGTTACTACAACAATCAACTTGGTTGCAGTATAAGAAAGATATGCACTATCGTCAACAAGTATTTCCGTATATAATTTACTAAATTAAAAAACTTGATAAAATACGCTCAAATACAAGATTTAAATACTAAGAAATAAAACGGTGTGGAAGAAAATATGCAGAAGAAATTAAAAGAGGTTGCCCAGGTCTACTCAGGTGCATCAAGTCATTACTTTCATAAAACTGATATTCCTGGCTCTATGCCTGTTGAGTTAATAAGTGCAGACAATCTCTCAAGTGATGGGACTTTAAACTTAAATAAAACGACAAAACGATGGGTAGAAAACCCATTTCCAATAAAATTCTTTTTAGAAATAGGCGATATTTTGGTGCAGATGCGCGGAAGTGTCTTTAAAGCGAGCCTTATCACTGAACGATGTCCAAACACTCCGTTGTCAGTAAACTCCAATATTGCGATTGTACGATTAAAGTCAGATAAACTCTTACCGGAAGTTGTATGCTTTTTCTTAAATAGCGTATTTTTTCAAAAGACTACGATTAAGCAAACCCAATCCAACATCGTATTGATTAACTTAAAAGCATTGGGAGATGTAATGATTGATTCAGTCGATGCTGAAACGCAACAGCAATTAAGGGCTCTTTATTATGCTGACTTGGAACTGACTAAAACGACTTTAGCATTATTACAACAACAGCACGCCGTCACCGAAGCAAAGTTTTTTGATTTAATACAATCCAAGAAACTCTAAAAAAGAGCCCTGTTATGGACACCTTATTCTCACAAAAAATCATTGCCTTAAGTGATCAAAATACGATTATAAAAGTGCTTTACTCTGCTTTAATGCTCTGCGTATATGCTCAAAAATCGCCTGAAGAATTTCAATTAGCAATGCAACCTGATAAGTTGGAAATTAAAGATAAACTAGATATACCTATGTTTGATTTAGCCGGAGAAATGGTTCTAAATAAACAGGAATATTATGATCCACTCTCAGCCGAAGTTATTACAGAACTGGCAAGACTCGTTCATAGATTAAAAGATGACCTAGTTTCAGTCGCTTTCGAGATAAGAGAGTTTATTCAAAAAAATCCAAAACGATTAGGCTTCAGCACGACACCAAAGGTATTAAGAGATGTGGTTTGCGAATTGCTTGGTTATTATCATAAACAGCAATCACTGCGTTCGTATTATGACTTTAATGGTCGCATTGGCGACTTAATGGGTTGTGAAGTCACTCATGACTCAACCGCCACCGATATCAAACTCTACGTTGAAGAAACAGATCCTTTCTTTCAACAACTTGGCCACATGCTACTCACTCTTTCTCACCCACACGCCAAACTGACCTATACAACACGTGCCGCCTTATCCTATGGCTATGTAACGGAGCACAACATTAAAGTCGACTGTGTTATCAGTCAGCCTGCATTTGGCAGCACAATGTATTTTGATCAAGACGATTCGCAAGACACCTACTTAGCCATACATAGCAAAACTAAACGGATGAGTGGTGAATCCATGTCGATACAGTTGGCATTGCATAGTTTAAAGAAAGATGGGATTGCCATTATTGTGGTACCCGATGGTTTTTTACACAAACAAGGCTACGACAGTGATGTCCGTAGCTATCTAGTCCGAGCAGATTTAGTGGACGCAATCATTACACTACCGAATAGTATTTACCCAGGCATGACGCTTTCAACGAGCTTATTGATTTTGAAAAAAAATAGAAAACGACCAGGCCTGGTCACTCTGGTTGATCTCAGTCAGAAGATTCTGAATCATAAAACCATTAAAGAAATGATAAGTATCTTTGAAAAAAAAGTGAATGGCTCGTACATACCTTTCACGCAAGCTCCTCTTTTAGATATTAAAAAGAACAATAATCGCCTAAAACCGATTGATTATCTGCAGCTGCAAACAGAGTATTCGACAGCGAGTTTAAACGTGGCTTTAAAAGAGTTGGAAGGATTGAAAATTGATTTTGACAGTGCTTATCATGACTGGAAAAAGCTAATTCGAAATTAACCTTATTATCCGAAACTGCGAATGCGTTAAGCTGTCCATAAAATGGCAAATTCCCTAACAGATTACTTAGATGTGACCTAAAAATTACAGTAAGATGTTTACAGAAAAAAACAGCAGCCACAGAAAACGGCGTCCAAGAGATCTACGTGGCTGTTTTTAGCTCCCTAAATTTAGACGGAAAGGCCAGAGGCTTTTAAACGAACCGTTTGCGATCAAGTAAAACTCAAGCGCCCCCAGAACGGTCACCGTCTCTTATTCACCCCTACAAAGAGGTAAGCAACATGACAGCACAGATTAGAATCGCAATCGCCGGTTATGGCAATTTAGGCCGCGGTGTCGAAGCGGCACTGGCACAAAATTCGGACATGAATTTAGTGGGCGTTTTCAGCCGTCGAGACCCCGCCAGTGTCACCTTACTGGACAGCAGCGTGCCTGTTTACGACATTGCCGAGATTGAACAGTTCAAAGATAAAGTGGACGTGATGATTCTGTGCGGCGGTTCAAAATCCGATCTACCCGAGCAAGGGCCTTATCTTGCTCGCTTTTTTAATACGGTCGACAGCTTTGATACTCACGCAAAAGTAAACGAACACTACGCCGCACTCGACCTGTCGGCACAGGCCGCGCAAAAAGTCGCCCTTTTATCTGTCGGTTGGGATCCTGGGCTTTTCTCACTTAACCGCCTGTATGGCGAAACCGTGCTCTCAGAAGGCGAGACCTATACCTTTTGGGGAAAAGGGTTGAGCCAAGGCCACTCGGACGCAGTGCGTCGCGTTTCCGGCGTCAGCAAAGGCGTTCAATACACTCTGCCTTCCGAATCCGCCATTGCGCGCGTGCGTGCGGGAGAACAACCCACTCTCACCACCCGCGAGAAACATACGCGTGAGTGTTACATTGTTCTAGAAAACAGCGCAGACGCCGAGCAAGTGCGACAGAGCATTGTAACCATGCCGGATTATTTTGCCGACTTCGACACTCAGGTTCACTTTATTGACGCTGACACCTTTGAACGTGAACACAGCGCCATGCCACACGGTGGTTTTGTGATTCGCAGCGGCGTTACCGGGGATAATCAAAAACAGGTCATCGAATACTCTCTGGCACTGGGCAGCAACCCGGAGTTTACCGCCAGCGTTTTAGTCGCTTACGCCCGTGCGGTACATAAATTAGCGCTTAAAGGCGAAGTGGGCGCCAAAACCGTTTTTGACATTCCACCAGGCCTGCTGTCGCCAAAAGACCCCGCGCAACTGCGTAAAGACCTTCTATAAACGCTTGAACGCTCCTTAGCAACGCCTGCCATCATGAAAAACACTCCATTGGCAGCGTTGGTTCGGCGTCAAGGCTCGGCTAATGTCGGTCCTGACGACTCGTCAAGTCCCCCATCAAAAACGGTTT
>CAZVPH010000092.1:0-7145 GCA_964628125.1 uncultured Thiosulfatimonas sp.
CAATCAAACAAATCAACCTACCCTAAGCTTCTTGGACTGCCTGCCGCCAAACAGTACAGAGATGACTTAATTAAACAGGCACTCAGCACCCTGCAAATTATGGAGATAAACTCGCTGTTTCTAGAAGGTTTAACTCGGTATATTGTGGAAAGAAAACATTAGCTCTTGATCAAATTACGTATTATTCTAAACACCGCTCAGTAACTTAAAAAAGTTCAAAACCAATCAACTCAAAACCAAATTGATCAACTCCGTATTAAGCATCAAAACCAATTGCTGCGCGCGCTCATAAAACCAATTTATAGTTAAACAACTGACCTCAAAAACAAGCTCGCTTAGGTAAAGCCCACCAACGCGCTAGATTGCTTTTAATACTCGCCACCTTTCGTTATAATGGCTCTTTTTTAGACTACTGTAGAATCAATTCGCCATGGCTCAAACATTTATATTAAAAACTTTACTGGATTTTGCTTCCGCTCACAGCCTACGTGGTTACCCTGGTGACTGTGCAAAGCTGCATGGCCATAACTGGAAAATCGAAGTACAGGTCTCGGGAAACAAGCTTAATGAGATCGGCATGGTGGTTGATTTTAAAGAGATTAAACGTCACGCTAAAGAGGTCATTAAAGAGCTTGATCACACCTATTTGAACGATCACCCTAGCTTTAAAGAGACCAATCCAACCGCTGAAAATATTGCAGTCTACCTGTACCGTGAAATCGAGTCACGCATCTCCGCACCCGGCGTTAAGATGCACAGCATTACGGTTTGGGAAAACGACAGAAATTGTGTTATTTATTCAGAATAATCACCGCGAGACCCACTGCATACCAACGCAACTTCTGATTAACCTCCAATAGCAACAACTACCAGCCCCCCTTCCAACCGCTGCGCTCCAAACAAGCCCAGCGCAAGTCTTTGGGCTGTCATTACCAATCTTTGTGCAAAAACCCCCCGTTCGCCAAGCCTCAGACTGCTAGAATTACTAACTAATGTACTTTTTTCGACTTACCGAGGTTTAAAATGTCTTCACTCTCACTGCCATACCTTCTCCTGCTCAGTGGCCTTTTAGGTCTAATGATTGGCAGTTTTGTCTCATTGCTAAGCTGGCGCTTACCACGATTAATGATGCTTGAAGAAGACGAGCAGTTTAAGGCGATCACCTTTGGTGGTTCTCAATGCCCACATTGTGAAGCAAAAATTCCCTGGTATCGTCTGATCCCGTTTTTTAGCTGGTTGTTGATTCGCCTGTTCGCCGGCGGTAAATGCCACAGTTGTGAAGAAAAAATTTCACCCCGCTATCCACTCATTGAACTGGCCACCGCTGCAGCGACCGTTGCAATGGTCTGGTTTTTTGGACTGACTACGGAAGGCATTGCCGCCGTTATTTTTACCTGGATACTTATTACGATATGCGTGATCGATCTTGAACACCATTTAATTCTGGACAACCTAAGCTTACCGTTACTCTGGATTGGTCTACTTTTTAATAGTCAGTCACTTTTCACCACTCCTACAGACGCCATTTGGGGCGCTGTTATCGGCTACCTGATTTTATGGCTAATTTTTCATGGCTTTAAATTGATTACAGGTAAAGAAGGCATGGGCTATGGTGACTTTAAAATGCTTGCCGCTCTAGGCGCTTGGTTTGGCGTGGCCGCATTGCCGCAAATTATCCTGATTGCTGCAATCAGTAGTCTTTTGATCGGTCTTATTGCAATTGCACTCAAGTTAAAAAAACTGGATTCCCCCCTAGCATTCGGCCCTTTTCTTGCAATCGGTGGCTGGACAACTTTGATAATTGGAACAAACATGCTCTAAAACCCATTTTTAGGCACAAAAAAAGCGTTCATCTGGAACGCTTTTTTTGTGAGTTTATAAACATAAAAACTTAAAATAACACTTACTTAATGAGACTGTTAACCTAACGTGCTGCCATTTACAGCCATCTGTTGCAGTGTACAATCATGCGCAACAATGCCTGTATAGACAACGGCAATAAACCACATTCGCTTACTTTACTGCCCATAACAAACACTCTTAAAGCTAAACCTAGGTTATGCGCCTAACTTGTGCTCAGTGGCATCACACACTTTAGTCATTTTCAAACCGTTACTTTTAACAAAGTTCATTAGGTATTGAAACATGGTTGGGTTCTTAATCTCGAGTTCAGTGTCGATAATCAGGCACTTTTCGCCATCAAATAACTCTGGATGCAATAGATCGCAATACACCAAACGCTGTTTATGGTAGCTTGCGCCCATCGATGCAATGCGATCGATCCAGTCACTCGGTCTAAATTTGCGTCCGTCCTCGGTCACGCCTTCAATAATATATTTACAGTGCACTTTTGCTTTAACCCATTAGAAAATTCAAAACGTTATAAGCTTAGCATAATTTACTTAACGGATCTGCTAAATGTGACAACTATTCCTTTCAAACCACGGTATGCGTGACTTTCTTTCTCCGCACGCGCCCGATTTTTTATCGATTTAGCTTAATGCCAAAAGTGCCCAGGCCTGGTCACTCTACCTCGCAAGCATTTAAACTTAATTGACGCTAAACCAGTCGGATTAGCATCAACTCTTGAAGCATTTATGCGGATAAAATGGCATAATAGTGGGCTTACTGGAAGTTGGGCTTATTCCATTCGCCTTAAATAGTCTCTGGGTTCGCAAAAAAGAACACAAGCCCGAGTCAATCTAAGTCAATTTTCACACCACACCAAGTGCAACACGCATCCAAACAAAGAGTATAAGGTCAAAATAGGTCGATTATGACGCAGTATCAAACAGATGATTTACGAATCAAAAACATTACGGAAGTTCAGGCGCCTAGAGAACTGCATGAAAAACACCCTTTAACAGAAACAGCCGCTCAAACGGTTTACGATACCCGTCAGCAAATTCATAATATTTTGGTCGGACGCGATGACCGTCTGCTGGTTGTTATCGGCCCTTGTTCAATCCATGACCCAGCTGCCGCACGTGATTACGCTGCCCAGCTAAAATCTCAAATTGAAAAACACAAAGAGAACCTACTGATTGTCATGCGCGTCTACTTTGAAAAACCACGTACGACCGTAGGCTGGAAAGGCTTAATTAACGACCCTGATCTCAATGGCTCTTTTGAAATCAATAAAGGGTTAGGCTTAGCGCGCGCGTTGCTGTCTGATATTAATAACATGGGTGTGCCTGCGGCGACTGAGTTTTTAGACCTGATATCACCACAATATATGGCCGACCTCATTGCTTGGGGAGCCATAGGCGCACGCACGACCGAAAGCCAGGGACATCGCGAACTTGCTTCCGGCCTCTCCTGTCCCGTTGGTTTTAAAAATGGCACGGACGGCGGCTTTAAAGTTGCAGTAGATGCGATTCGTGCGGCCAACAATCCACACATTTTTATGTCGATGACAAAAAATGGCCAGTCCGCGATTTTTGAGACCAGTGGCAATGAAGATTGCCACATTATTTTGCGCGGTGGCAATGACGGTCCAAACTATGAAGAGAGCTTTGTTCAAGAAGCGGTTTCTCAACTCCAGGCCGCAGACGTCATCGACAAACTGATGATTGACTGCAGTCACGCAAACAGCTGTAAACAACACGAGAGGCAACTGGTTGTCGCCGATTCAATTGCTGAACAGTTGGCGAAAGGCACGCCTCATATCATGGGCGTTATGGTCGAAAGCCACCTAGAGGGCGGTCGCCAAGATGTCGAGCCTGGTCAATCTCTTACCTATGGCCAAAGCATTACAGACGCTTGCATTAACTGGGACCACAGCTTAACAGTTTTAGAAACCCTTTCTAAAGGGGTTGAAGCGCGCAGAGCCTTCATTAAATAAATTGGGATCACTGTTTTAAACGCTAAAAGCGCTGGAAACCAGCGCTTTTAAACACCAAACTTTACCAATCAACTCTTACCTTGCTGACATCTAAAATTAGCTTCGCGCTCTATACAGCTTAGGCGGCATTTCTCTGCGCTTGCAGTCAATCCTCCCACCCATTCTCACCCTCTCTAAACCAATTGAACGGTTAAAAGTGTGCATAGCCTTTTACCGTATCCAACCCATCGGCAACCGGCGTACCTCTCTTTAAACAGCGAATCCCCGATTGATGAACGATTTGTCCAATTTTTGTAATCTTAACGCCGTACTTTTCTGCAACAAGCTGCACTTTATCCCAATTAAGCGGACTCACAGTCATGCAAAGTTGGTAGTCGTCGCCACCGGACAATATCAGTGACCAATCGTCGGTGGCTGCCAGGTATTTTTTGACTGCGGTCGAAAGAGGCACTTGCGTTAGCTCAATGTCTGCGCCGAGTTCTGCAAAAACATTCTGTTTTTTCGGTGCACTCTTTCCACAACTTTTCTGGTGAGAGGATTCTAAAATGGACGTGGCTAACCGAGTTTTTTTATTATTACTCTGCTTTAAAATATGCCCAAGATCGGCTAATAGGCCATCCGAAATGTCCGCTGCACTGTTCACCAAACCGCGTAACGCTACTGCAATTTTTGACTGTGGCACAGGCCTGTTCAAAGCGGACAGTAGATGTTGGTTTTCACCGGCCGTTAACTGTGCTTTAAAAACCGGACTTAATGAGTCCAACACAAGCTTTAAGCCTAAAGCACCGTCGCCAATCGTCTGGGTTACACAGACCACATCCCCCACCTGAGCGCCTGAACGCAAAATAGCTTGCTGATTCGGCACCCAGCCTTGGGCGGTCACTGTCAAAACCAGTGGCCCTTTAGTGGTGTCGCCGCCAATCAGAGGCACTTTAAATTGCTCGCCAATAGCCCTTAAACCACGGGCAAACTCAATCAACCAGGCCTGGTCATTTTCGGGCAAGGTTAATCCTAAAGAGTAACCAGCGGGCGTAGCACCCATGGCGGCTAGATCGCTCAAATTTACCGCCACCGATTTCCAAGCAATGTCATAAGCCGACGCTTCTTTTAAAAAGTGCACGCCACAAACCAAGGTGTCCGTGACTACCACCATTTGATGGTTTTCGGGAACCGTCAACACGGCGCCGTCATCGCCTATCCCGACCTCTTCGGCAGACAAACTTTTCGACAAAGGTTTAAAATACGTTTCAATCAGGTCAAATTCTAATGCCATTATTCTCTCGAACCAAGCTAGAGTTAGTAGAAGTCGCTCTTTTGGATTTTAAATAGGTTTAGGGTCGGCGCAGACTTAAGCCAAGCCGTGGGATCATGCTCATTATTAAGCTTCAATCATAAAAAAAGCCCCGTAGAATGCTCTACAGGGCTCTTTCACATAGCACACTCGCATAGAAATTAAACGTTCAACTCGAGTGGACGTAACTCTTTTGCAACTTTGTCCAGAATTCCATTTACAAACTTGTGCCCTTCTTCTGCGCCAAAGCGTTTTGCAAGCTCGACACTTTCGTTAATCACAACTTTGTACGGAATCTGCAACTGTGACTTAAGCTCATACACGCCCATGCGCATGATGGCACGTTCTACCGGATCAATCATATTCACCGAGCGGTCAAGCAAGCTGGCATAGGCCGCGTCTAAATCAGCAGCGGCCATACTGACGTTGGTCAAAAGTTCCTTAAAGAGTTCAAAATCCATGTCGACCAACAGTCCTTCCTCACTGAAATCTTTAATAATGACATGAATCTCGTTGTGCGTCATCTCCCAAACGTAGAGCGCCTGCATGGCAACGCGTCGTGCTTGAGTGCGTGGTGTTACCTGGCCTTCTGGCTCAATGACCTCTTCACCTTGACCGGGTTTAATATCCTTTAAACTCTTCATTAAAGTTGCTTCATCACGTTGACCATCTCAATGGCGGCCAAGGTGCACTCTTCGCCTTTATTACCCGCTTTGGTGCCTGCTCGCTCAATCGCCTGCTCGATACTGTCTACGGTCAAAACTCCGAACGCGACGGGAACGCCTGTATTTAGCTGAACCTGGCCAATCCCTTTGACACACTCACCTGCCACATAATCAAAGTGTGGCGTGCCACCACGAATGACGGCGCCCAATGCAATAACGGCATCATACTGACCCGATTGAGCCATTTTTTGAACCGCTAAAGGGATCTCAAACGCCCCCGGTACCATAACTTTAACGACATCATTGGCATCTCCGCCATGACGCACGATGGTGTCCATCGCACAACTGACTAAATGATCCACAATAAAGCTATTAAAGCGCCCAACGACCAACCCGATTTTCATTCCTTGGGCAGTTAAATTCCCTTCAATTGTATTCATTTTACTGTTCTCTCTTGTCTGCTTAAAATGGCTATCAAATTTAAATGGCATTATTGTGCCATATTTTCTATTTTTAGGGGGTTATTTCAGACGCTTATTCAAACAAAACAGAGCCTTTCATAAACTCACTAGCCGCCAATAATCCGTTCACCATTATGTTTCCACGTCTATTTTTCTTTAGGGATCGTTTCGGAAATTTCCAGACCAAACCCTCTAAGAGAGCTCATTTTTAAACGTGAACCGATCACTTTTAGTTTTGTTAGTCCTAAATCAGAAAGAATTTGCGCTCCCAAGCCAAAGGTTTTGGCGTCGTCTTCATAGGCCGTCTCTGGAACCTTAACGCTTAAATCCTTCATGTGAAATGCTTGAATTTTATCAAGCAGTTCTGTGGCTTCTGCGTGTTTGCGTAGAACCACAATCGCCCCCGAGCCTTCTTTAGCGATCTGCTTCATTGCAGAACGCAATGGCCAGCCGCATTCTGGACGGTTTGACCCAAATAGATCACACAAGGTGTCCAACATATGGACACGAACAGCGGTCGGCGTATCGGCTTTTAACTGACCAAAGACGAGTGCAAAATGCGCTTTATGTTCTAAAACATCTTGGTAACCGATCAATTTAAACTCACCAAACTCTGTCGGGAATTTGCACTCAGAAACACGTTCAATCGTTTTCTCATTCTGCAAACGGTACTCAATTAAGTCAGCAATGGTGCCGATTTTTAAACCGTGCAACTCTGCATAAGCTTCCAAATCATCACGACGCGCCATTGAACCATCTTCGTTCATAATTTCAACAAGGACTGACGACGGTTCTAGACCCGCTAGGCGTGCTAAATCACAACCGGCTTCAGTATGCCCAGCACGGGTTAAGACCCCACCTGGTTGCGCCATTAGTGGGAAAAT
>CAZVPH010000093.1:0-3860 GCA_964628125.1 uncultured Thiosulfatimonas sp.
GACTATCTGCTGTCACAAAAACCAACCGTGCACGTCATTTATATGGACCCGATGTACCCTGAGAAGAAAAAGAACGCCGCCACCAAAAAAGAGATGAAGGCGTTGCAAACCCTGGTCGGCCCTGATCAAGACAGCGAAAACTTACTGCAAGCTGCACTTGAAACCGCACACTATCGAGTCGTCGTTAAACGGCCTAAAAATGCACCGATCATTCAGCTTAAGAACCCTCTTTTGGTGCCCTCTACCGAGATCGTCAGCCCGAATACTCGGTATGACATCTACTCAATTAAAGCCTTAAAGGCAGCCGGTTTACTCAAAGAGTTTTAATGTGGCTTAATAAACCTTAGTAAACGCTTATTAAATGAGTGCGGTTTCTTACGCATCATCTGCACCTAAGATCGCACACCACTTGCACGCAATTAACTCAACTTCACCGACACGGCTACAACACGGCTACAACATGCCAACTTAACAACTCAGCCCTCTTTTAATTCCAGCACGCGGTTATAAATGGGTTTCTTCTTAATCTCGGCGTAGTCGGCAACGATCTCTGAAATCTGTTTAACCGGCAAGTTTTGCTTTAAGAGCGTCAAAATTAATCGATCCATGCTCGATAACTCAACTGCTTCTTTAGCCTGCGCACCGCCAAGCATAAAGACAAATTCGCCTCGCACCTTATCTAAATGCTCATTAAAGTAGGCGTTGACTTCTGCTAAGGTGCCTGACACAAATTGTTCAAATTTTTTCGTGAGCTCGCGCGCCACAACGATCTCTCGCTCGGCACCAAACACGGTTTGAAAATCGGCAAGGCTGGCAATAACACGGTGCGGAGATTCGTAAAACACCAAGGTTCGTACATCTTCCGCCAAAGTCGCTAAAACCGCTAAACGTTTGGTGGATTTGGCTGGTAAAAAGCCTTCGTAACTGAAACGATCGGTTGGCAGGCCAGCGGCAGACAGCGCCGTAATGACTGCGCTCGGTCCTGGAATGGGCACCACACTGACCCCATTTTGACGCAACAGTTTCACTAAAAAATAGCCGGGATCATTAATCAAAGGCGTGCCCGCATCCGAGACCAAAGCCCCGCTTTCGCCGCTGCGCAACCTCTCAAGCAGTTGCTCGCTGCGGCTGAGCTCATTGTGCTCATGCAGACTGATCAACGTTTGATTAATCCCTAGGCTCTGTAAAAGTGGCCGAGTATGACGAGTATCCTCAGCGGCAACCCAATCGACACTCTCTAGTGTTTCGACTGCTCGGCGCGTAATATCTTTCAGATTCCCAATGGGTGTCGCCACAATAAAGAGTGTGCCTGTAACCATCCCTGAACCCGTTGGAGTCGTGTGCGTCGTAGAGAGCATCGCGGTGCGCGTCATAAAGAACCTTTTGGAGAAAATAAAATAAAAAGAGGGATGTTGCAGATCGTTGCGCGTGGTTACTATATAATCCACCTTACATTAATAACGCTTATTCTATCTAAAATGAAAACAACTATTCTTTTTTATCCATTAAACAGGTTAGTCATCGCCGGCTTAATTGGTTTATTAGGCCTTACGGCCTGTACAAAACAACCTGTAAAGCCGTCAAAAAAATCGCCTGATCTGTCAGACACAGCGCAGGTCATTGAACGCGACGCTGACGGGAAGCTACCCTCCGAAAGACTACAGCTTTTAAGCCCGAGTGAACTCAAGCTTCAAGCTTCATTGTCGGCTGAGATGCAGGACTGGACAACCTACATTCAACTTAACACCCACCTTTGGCAACAGCTAGATGACGACAATCGCGCTCAAATTGAATATGAGATTTGGGAACGCCTAAGACAGGTCGATAAAAAAACTATTGAATCTTTCAAGCACCACAGCGATCCTGGGGTTCAAGCTTGGGGATTATTATTGTCAATTTTAAACGGTCCAGTTCAACAAATCGAAGCCGGACTGTCTGAGATCGCTACAAACCGAACGGCCAACAACGACCGAACCGCAATCTATCAGAATAATTTACTGATCGAATTGCAGCAAAAGCTGTCCAACTTTGTCGCCGTAAAACAGATTGCTGTGCTCCTGCCTTTTCAGGGCCGATACGAACAAGTCAGCAAACAAATTCAAACCGGTATGCTGAAAGCGTTTTTAGCTTCAGACCAATCAACGTTGATCAAGTTCTATGACAGCTATCAGCTCGACCGGGTTGAAGCCATTTACCGTCGCGCCAAACTTGAAGGCGCCGACTTTGTCATAGGGCCACTGCGCAAAGAGGCGCTTGAACAGTTGGCGCATATCAAAGACCCTAATATTCTCGCGCTCAATAAAGTTGAAGCCACTGATTTTTATCAGTTCAGCTTTAAATCCGCGGATGAAGTCTCGCAGATGATTGCGCTGTTTAATCAGCATAACTATCGCCATATTGGAATATTGACCAGCGATCGCTCAAACGATGTCGCCAAAGCGGAAGCGATTCAGCAGGCCTGGCAGGTTAATCAACAGCATTCAGCCACCTTAAGCATCTACCCCGATGCCGACCCTAAATTACGCGACGCTCTGGGCACGCTGATTAATGAAGACACCAGCCAAACACGTTACAACAACTTACGCTGGGCGACAGGCCGGAGTCTCTCTTACTTCCCGAGAACTCGCCAAGATTTTGATGCCATTGTGATTCTCGACAATCGTAATCGAGTGGCGGTCTTTAAACCTCAGTTTGCTTTTTTTCAGCTCAAAGTCCCGGTGTATGGTTCCAGTCAACTCTCTCCCGTTAATTTATTGGAAAACCGCGCTTATCCAGATTTAAAAGGCGTCAAATTTTTAACTCACCCTTACGTCCTCTCACCGGCCGAACTTGAGACTCAGTTTGAAGCTTATGGCTGGGACAGCTTTCAACTGGTTTCGCAATTGAATAAGATGCGACTGGGCGCTGTATTAGAAAGCGGAAAAACGGGGATACTCTCACTGAACGCACGTGACTTCACACAGAAGTTAGTTTGGGCACAGTACGATAAAAAGGGCCTGATTGAACCCATGCCACCCGTCGCCCCTAGCGCAGACTTTACAGAGCCTAAAGCCGACACATCAACAGAGACGCAAACAGACACGCGGGCTTTTTAAGCCTCTTTTTACCAACCAAAATGCGCACGTATAACTCTGAACTGCCGTTACTGAGAAGCAATGAAAATACTTCAAAAATGGTTAAAACCTGCCAGCTTAACGCAAGGCCAAAAAAAAGAGTTACAAGCGCGTGCATGGCTAGAACAACAACAAATTGAGATCATCGCCCAAAATTTTCACTGTCGCGGTGGTGAAATCGATCTCATCGGAGTGACGAAAGCCCGTAAGCAGAGTCCTGCTCGTCTGATATTCTTTGAAGTTAAATACCGAAAAAACAGCCACTTTGGCCATCCAGCCGAATTTGTCACCCCTCAAAAACAGCAACGTTTGCTGCTGTGCGCACAAACCTTTCTCTTAAAAAACCCCAAGTTAGCCGACTTTCCGATGCAGTTTGACGTCATCACTTTTGAAGGTGAACAAAAATCACCCGAGTGGATTGAAAATGCCTTTGGTGCCTGAGCTAACAGCTCGAAACAACTCTACTCGTAACCCAGACTAAACAATTGTGCAAAAAACACTTCTCTTAATTGTTCTAACCTTTTCGCTTTATGGTGCGAGCGATGCCTCTTCAAACTTTCTCCACGCTTACGCTGGACAAAATGCAGTCGGCGATCAAGCGATCAGCAACGCTTTTGAGAATCGACAAAGCAAGGTTCAAGTCAAAGGCGCTGGCAAAGTTATTAAGCTATTAGCCGACGACACCAAAGGCAGCCAACATCAACGATTCATTCTCAGGCTCTCCTCGGGGCAAACGGTGTTGATAGC
>CAZVPH010000093.1:3870-7109 GCA_964628125.1 uncultured Thiosulfatimonas sp.
CCCACGCATTAATGAACTGGCCACTGGCGACACGGTTTATTTTTATGGCGTCTACGAATGGAACAAAAAAGGCGGCGTCATCCACTGGACACACCACGATCCTAGGCGTAAACACATCGGTGGTTGGCTTAAACACAACAACGTTGTCTATCAGTAGCCGTAACCCAAACCTTTATGCAAAACCTTCAAGGTAAAGAGCCGTCATCACAGATGACCAGGCCTGGTTGTTTAAAACGCCATTAAGTAATACATCATTAAGTAATACATCATGAACCAAGTCATGAACGTTTTTTCAATCCGCTAAATACATTCACGCCGTAAAATAAAACCAAAACTTAATACGAATCTAGCCCTGAATCGATATACTGTTAAAGGTCATAAACAGAATGATGATTTATTAAATTCACACAGATGAGGCGAATAAAATGAGTAACATCGACATTGGTATCAATAAAGACAATAGACTAAAAATAGCCGAGGGTTTGAAGCACCTTTTGGCTGACTCTTACACGCTCTATTTACAAACCCACAACTTCCACTGGAACGTTACAGGGCCACAATTTCGCGCATTACACCTAATGTTTGAGGAGCACTACACCGAACTGGCTGTCGCTGTCGATGAGATTGCGGAACGCATTCGTACTTTAGATATCGCCGCCCCTGGAACCTATAAAGAGTTCGAAAAATTAAGTTCCATTAAAGAAGTGGACGGGGTGCCCAGTGCCGCAGAAATGGTGAACCTATTGACGAAAGGTCACGAACAAGTCGTAAAAACATCGCGTGACGTTTTAAAATCTGCACAAACAGCAGAGGATGAATCAACCGCGGCCTTAGTCTCTGACCGCATGCGTATTCATGAAAAAACCGCATGGATGTTGCGCGCAATCGCCCAGTAAGTTTTCCAGCGATCCCTGCATAAAAGACCTGTCAGCCGGGCAACCTTTGCTCCGGTAACACCCACATCATTACGGCTCTGTCTGAACCTCAGATTAGAGCCTGTCGTTAAAGCGCCTCTATTCCGCACTTCTCTCTTGAATTAAACAGCCTTCAGGCTTCATTTCATCTCAGAAATCAATTATTCTATGATTCCCCGATATAAAAAGGGGAATTAAACTATTCCGACTGAAATTTAACCCTTATCACACTAAAAAAATAAACTTAAGGAGCAGTACTATGAGTATTATGAAAGAGTTCAAAGAGTTTGCCATCAAAGGCAATGTCATCGATTTAGCCGTAGCGGTTATTATTGGGGTGGCGTTCGGTAAAATCGTCAGCTCGTTGGTGGCGGATGTGGTTATGCCTCCGATTGGTGTCCTAATGGGCGGTGTCAATTTCGCCGACCTCTCATTCATCATCCAACAGGCGGCCGGTGACGCGCCTGAAGTGGTCATCGCGTACGGAACTTTTCTTCAAAGCGTCATTGATTTCATCATCATCGCATTTGTGATCTTCATCGCAGTCAAAGGCATTAACAATCTAAAAAAACAAGAACCAGTAGTCGAAGAAGTCAAAGCCGAACCCGCTCCAGTTGTAGAGGTTGCACCGGCGGATGACATTGTTCTGCTCAGCGAAATTCGCGACCTTCTAAAAGCGCAAAAAAATCTTTCCTAAACTCTGCACACTCTATTGCAGTATTTAACAATCGGGTTTTGAAGTCCTGAGTAAAACTCACCAGGCCTGGTTGTTATCTAACAAGCCCCATACCAACTTATACTGGTTATCCAAGACGCAAACCCTTAGATTCGCATAACAATTTCTTTATTATCTTTATCTAAATGTTATCTAAATTTTGTCTTATTTTATTCTTACTGATTCGCCCTTCCGCTTCTGTCTGCGCGCTTTGACGCTCGCAAGCTTCCACCGCCAAAATGTTCGGCTTGCAGATATAAGTCAAGCTTTTCCCTCGACACACTTATTTTACGGTCACTATCTACTTGAACATTGTCATATTAGTATGCTTTAATATGCACCGCTATTACCTATATGCTATATCGAGTATCGTGAACAGCGCCTCCTTACTTAAAACCGAGAATAAAACATGAAAACACAGAATCTACTCCTTACCCTGCTACTGGTCAGTTTAAGCTTTACCAGCTGGGCTGATAAAACCCCCAGTAAAACCCTCACTATCGAAGGTGCGGTCAATAACACTATGGTTTACAGTGTTGCAGATCTCCAAAAATTAAATCAAACCCAGTTTGAAGGCGTCTCGGTTTACTGCCAAAGCGGCGAGCTCAAAGACCAAGTTGAACAACTCAGTGGCGTGCCTTTAAAAACCCTGATTCAACAAGCCGGTTTAAAAGTTGCAAAAGGTAAAGACCTTAGAAAAATAGCGTTTATCGCCAAAGCCACGGATGACTACTGGGTCACCTTCTCATATGGCGAACTGTTCAATCAGGCAACCACTACACCCGTTTTGATCTATTACGCTAAAAACGGCGAGCTACTCAATGAGTCTGAAGGGGCGATCGCACTGATGCCCATGAACGACGAAAGAATGGGAGGGCGTCAAGTCAAGTGGTTGCAGTCGATTGAAGTGCGTGTGTTAGATAAAGAGAGATAAGCACTGCTCAAAACCGACCTAAAAACAACCAGGCCTGGTCACAGGCTTTTTTTAAACAAACCGATATGTACCAACATACATCCAGGTACTATCTGATCAGTACGCTATATAACAATCAAGCGACTGACGGCAATTTTATAAATAATTAACCGCAATAGATCCTAGTCATGGAGAGAGTGAAAATGAAAAAAAGATCCTTATTATTAAGCGCGGCAGTGGCCAGCATTATCGCCAACGCGGCGATGGCCGACACCACAGCTAGAGACCAAGAAGTGTTTACCTTAGGGAAAATCACCGTAGGCTCTGAAAAAACCCAGAAGATAGAATCCAACACCGTTACCTCAGATGAGATGCAAGCGAAGGGTTTTACCGATGTCGGCCAAGCTATTTCACGCGTTCCCGGTGTGACGCTTCGTGAAGGCGGCCGTCGTGCTGAATCTCAAGTCAGTATTCGTGGGTTTGATTCTCGCCAGGTTACTTTAAACTTAGATGGCATCCCGGTGTATCTACCTTATGATGGCAACATTGATTTAAGCCGCTATCTAACGGGAGAACTCAGTCATATCGAAGTCCAAAAAAGTTTAGGCTCTCTGTTATTGGGTCCCAATAATATGGGAGGCTCAATTAACTTGGTCAGCCGTAAACCCACCAAAGCATTTGAAGGTCGTGCAAGCTA
>CAZVPH010000094.1:0-7029 GCA_964628125.1 uncultured Thiosulfatimonas sp.
GGTCTAGGAGCTTAGGGCTTTAAAGGTTTTAAGAGTTAAAAACTTTGGAAGTCATTTACGACGTTTTAGAAAGCACTTTTAAGAGCGGATCTTGTCGATAAAAGAGCGTAAGTTGCAGGTAAACCTCTGGAAACAATCTGTTTAAGACGTGCGGTGCTTCAAAAAAATACTCGGTCGACACCGCAAAAAACTCCGCTGGATTGGTCGCGCCATAGGGGTTAAATGCAGCAAAAACACTATAACCTCCCCCTTTCAACTGTCGGTTAAACAGTTCAAACGCCGAGGAAAACGCCTGATACCAAGCGCGCTGACTCATATTAGAGTGCAGTGGCGGATGGCCGTTTATGTCGCCGTCTAACATATCAAATTTGTGCGCCATCTCGTGCATCAGCACTTGGTTTGCACTTTCACTCAACGGATGAGGCTCGTTATCGGTCCAGTTGATAATAATCCCGCCTTGATAGTGGGTTTCGCCAGAGTTAACCCCCTCACGGCTCTGCAACTCGCCGCGGATATTAAACACCGTTTCTTGGCCATTATGGTACGCCGTCGGGTAAACAACCACTTGGTTCCAATTGCGAACCCAGTGCAGAACCGAACCGCTTTTTGGATGACGTAACCCAAGAAGCAACATGGCGACCTGAGTTGCAATCATGACCCGCATTTTTTCCGTCAGTTCAAAACCTTGCACGCCAAACATCCGTTTGGTACGTAATACCTCACCGGCCAAAATCCGTAGTTGCACTTTTTCTGACACGTTATAGCGTTTAAGCAACGGCATTTTGACAATGCTTTGTTGCCAAAGTGAAAACACTATTTTGTGTTTACGTACCCGCCGTTGGCGCAGGAAACGCTGTACTCTGTGAATAAAACGCATCATAGTTTTTTAAACCTGACGCTGCTCACACGGCTTCTACTCAGTTCGGTTTTCTTCAACCTGACTCGGTTCAATTTCGTTCTACTCAACTTTTTTAATTGTAAGCGTTCGTGCTTCCACAGTTATCTAAGAGACTTTTTGCAGGGCCTTCAATTCGTTTAACACCTCTTCAACATGCTTATCCGGGTCAACGTCCCTGTATATTTTGACAATAACCCCTTGTGGATCAATGATAAAGCTGTGGCGTTTGGCGAACTTCATAAACCCCAGGTTTAACAAGGCACCGTAGCGTTTCGACACCTCTGCATCGGCATCGGCCAACAGTGAAAAGGGCAGTTTAAACTTGGTTGCAAACGTCTGGTGGCTCTCAATACTGTCAATCGACACTCCCAAAATCACTGCTTGTTGATTGATCAAGTTGTTAATATTATCTCGAAAACTACACGCTTCGGCGGTACAACCTGGAGTGTCATTTTTGGGGTAAAAATAGAGCACCACCCACTGCCCTTGGTAGTCGCTTAGGCTAATGTCTTTCATGTGCTGATCGCTTAAGGTAAAGCCTGGAGCAACATCGCCTATTTTTAGAGAATCGGCCATCAGTTGCTGAGAGAAAATCAAGGCAAACAACAGTGTTGCTGTTTTAATTGATCTTTTAATCGATGTTTTAAAGAGTGCTTTAAAACGTAGTTTAGTTGAGCGTGGCAGATTCATAAGCGGTTGACCCCGTTTTAGTAGTTTTGAGTGGATAAGAAAAGTTAAAAAATAAGCCATCATACGATCACCGCCAAAACTACCAGGCCTGGTGAAAACCTCTTGCGGCTGTCAAGGAAGTTTTACGAGTGTTGCGTAAATTACGCCAACACAGGCGTATCGAACTCAGCCGGTTCGTCGCTGTAAACGCAGACATTCCACTGCGCCGCCAACCCCGTGTCTGCCAAACAGTACCTCTCAAAAAACTGCACAATCTCTTTACGTTGGCAGTGCGCTTCAAAATCCGCCATGCTCGCCCAGGTCTCGTGAAAGACGATTGGAAAACTGGTGCCGTCCGCAAAGCGGCTGGTGATTTGGCGTGTGACGCGATAGCTTAGGCAACCATCTTCACGCAAAGTGTTGGGCTCTAGGCTCTGTAAAACCGCAAACAATTCGGCTTCTTTGCCACTTTTAGGCAGGAACTGCGCGACGCAATAAACTCTTGAGGACATGTTTTTTCCAATATTGGCACTGTTTAAGAAAGCAAACGCGAAGAAAACGCGCGCCCATTTAGACTTACGCAGACTTACCCTATGCAGGCTTTATAGAGTTTTTATGCAAAAGCGCGCTTCAGTTTAAAACAGCCCAGCCCTTCAAGCAAGCGTGGTCGGCGCCTTAGACAGAAAATACGGTGCAATCGCGTTTAAAGAAACGCCCTCACCGACCACTCTTCTTACTCACCGCTCCCAAACGCCCAATGGTCACGATATAATAACCATTTTTTCACTGCAGACACGCCCTCCATGACCCGATACCAAGCTAGACAATTCCTTAACTCTCTGTCCCAGTTCATCGGTCGCAAGCCTAAAGCTCTGCTTTTGATTGTATTGGTAAGCGGTCTTTGGTTTGGTTACGAACATTTCGTTGCCCGCCCTGCCATGAGCTACATGGGTTTGCCCAAGGTTGAATCAGGCATTGCCGCCAGCGGTTGGTCGCACGTTTTACGCAATGAAGCCTTTATGCTCGAATATTCAGAAACCTTAGCCAACCCACTCTGGGTCACCTATAAAGTTACGCAACAGCAGTTTAAAAGTGGCAAGCGACCCAGTCGATTTCAAGCCGATTGGCGGAGTTTGAGGGGGATTAAACATGATGACTACACCGGCAGCAACTACGATCGCGGTCACATGGCACCGAATTATGTGATCGCCAGCCGTTATGGTAAGTTAGCGCAGCATGAAACCTTTTTAATGACCAATATTACCCCGCAAACACCCACGCTTAACCGCAGATCTTGGCAACGTTTGGAGGAGATCATCAGCAATGATTTTTCGCAGTGGCATGGCGATTTTTGGGTGGTGACGGGGCCGATATTTTCGGATAAGCCTGACAGGCTTAAAAACACCAAAATAGCGATTCCACGGGCGTTTTATAAGATTTTAATTAAGCCCGCCACCGCAGAGAGTCAAGAGATTGCCCTGGCGTTTATCTTTCCACAAAACGCAAAAGCCACTGCAAATTTAATGTCCTTTTTAACCACGATTGACGACGTAGAACAGCAAACTGGCATCAACTTTTTCTCAAAATTGGACGATGAATTTGAAGCCGTGCTTGAAGCCAATAAAACCCCAGAAGCCTGGCGACTGCCCGAGGTCTCAAACCGACCTTCACGCTATTAAACAGAGCCAGAGCAACCAAAACGGATGCAGTGCCTAGGAGAATCAACCCGTGAGTAAAAAAATGCCAAAACCGCTTAACAAATCAAATCTCGCTTTGTCTCGAAGAGGGTTCTTAAAAATCGGTACTGGGTCTTTATTCGCGTTGACCCAAGTGGGGTGTACCGTGAGCCAAGTTCGCCAAGGCATTAACACCGGCCACCAGCTCTACAAAGGAAATGTCTCCCAAGCGGTGGCGACCCAAGTCCCTGGTGTGGGTATTCCCGAAGTGGATCAATTGGTTAAAAAACACCTGACACTCGCCCTAGAAGAGCTGTTGCAGACCTGGGGAGAGAAGCGTGTTGCGACCCAAAAAGAGTATGTAAAGTACACCGATGACTATCAGAGCCGGGCTTTAGTGAACTTCACGACAGGGCAAATTCAAGTCGAAACTTTGATTCAGCAAAACTCAAAAACAGCCCTTAAAAAAGCCATTGTCAGCACTTTATTGACTCCGAGTGACCCGTCGCAAGTCGATCTGTTTACGGCAGAACCCGTCCCGGCAGGTCAAACGCCGTTTTTAATGGACCTGGTGCGCGACCATGAAAATCAACCGATACGCTACGCTTGGCGAGCAGAACGCTTTGCCGACCACCTTATTAGAACCGGCTACAAAACCCGTAAAGACAGCGCCGATGGTAAGGATAGGCTCCGTCACTATGTCACGTTTGCCATGCTCAAAGATTACCAAGGCAAGCAAAAGCATCGCTATCAAGCGGATGTCCTACGCCAATCCCGACGGTTTCACGTGGAACCCGCGCTGGTCTACGCAATCATCGAAACCGAAAGTGCGTTTAACCCTTTCGCCGTCAGCTCCGCCCCCGCGTATGGTTTGATGCAAATCGTCCCAACCACTGCTGGTCGAGACGTCTATCAACTGCTGCATAAACGCGCCGGAACACCCAGTAAAAAGACTCTGTTTAACGCCTCAAACAATATTGAATACGGGGTCGCCTACCTCTCCATTTTATCGACCCGATACCTTAATGGGGTTCGCGACCCTAAATCGAGAGAGTATTGCGTCATCGCAGGCTACAACACCGGCGCGGGCAACGTTTTAAAGGCTTTTTCTTCAGACCGCGCTCAAGCGTTGCGTAAAATAAACGCCATGAGTCCCTCCAGCGTTTATCAACATTTAGCCCGACATTTAAGGTATGCAGAAGCTCGAGGTTACATCGTTAAAGTCACCCAAAACAAGCGTAAATACTTGACTGGTTAGATTGGACAGGACCGCCGTTTCAAAATCATCTTGTAGAGTTTTTTATAAAAAACATCACATCTAACACCAAAAATAACCCTTAAAATAGCGTCTAAAACCACACCAAGCGTCCTTAAGACGTTTAAAATAGCCTGATTTAAAGTCGCTTCAAAGCAATGCCAATCCCTTTCGAGAGCACAAAGGATAAACCCAGCCATGACATCCACGAAAGCCACACAGAAAGATACTCTTTACGCTCAAGCGCACGAAGCCGTGGGCGCGTTTCAGTTTGATGAGTCTGTAGTGGCCGTTTTTCCAGACATGATTCAACGCTCCGTGCCAGGCTATCAAACTATTCTGACGGGCATTGGTGAACTCACCAAGCAGTACGCGCAAGCCAACACCAATCTCTACGACCTTGGCTGCTCTCTCGGCGCTGCGACCATCACCATGCGCCGCAACATCACCGCTAAAGCGTGTGAAATCATCGCGATTGACAACTCCACCGCGATGATTCAACGCGCTCAAGAGTATCTAGATGCCTTTCATTCAGATGTTCCCGTGCACTTACAGTGCGCCGATATGTCTAAAGTGCCGATTGAAAATGCCTCAGTGGTGGTGCTTAATTTTACACTGCAGTTTATTGAGCCCGAACAACGTGAAAAAATGTTAGCGGACATTTATCAAGGCTTAACCCCAGGTGGAATTTTGATTCTTTCTGAAAAAATTCACTTTGAAAACCCGCTCTTACAAAAGAGCATCGAGCACTTGCATCTGCAATTTAAACGCGCTAATGGGTATTCTGAACTAGAAATCAGTCAAAAACGCAGCTCGTTAGAAAAAGTGTTAATCAGCGACACTGAGCAAACCCACCTAGAACGCTTTAAAAAGGTCGGATTTGAATCGGCCTGCATTTGGTTTCAAGCCTACAACTTTGCCTCGTTTATCGCGGTTAAATAAAGCGATCGCCGCTGTTAAGTCTAGCGCTAAATATGTCACCAACAGACTCAGCGCACTCTAGTTCTACCAGTACCATTCGACCAGGCCTGGTCAAAACCCGCGCTTTAAACTCCCACATGAAACGCTTATAATGCCCGCTCTTAATTCAGATGCTGGGCAGGTTTCACGTGAAACAACACTACGACACATTTTGGGCGCGCTTAGAAGAGACCAAGTTGGACACTTGGCGCCACGATCTGCCTCCACTTCTTGACATTGCACTCGACCCGCAAGGCAATGGCAACCTGCACCGCTGGCTAACGGCCATGAAAACGGTGGAAACTTTTCCCAATAATGTGTCTTACGATCTCAATCAAGCCGCACTTAAGATCAGTGACGCAGCGGCTCTGTCCGAAGACGATCGGAGCACTTTAGAAGAGGCTTTGCGCGCGTTTCAGCCCTGGCGCAAAGGGCCGTTTGATATTCACGGCATCTACATCGACACCGAATGGCACTCTGATTGGAAGTGGGATCGAGTTCGCCCCCACCTCTCGCCGCTAGCCGGTCGAAGAGTGTTAGACATTGGTTGTGGCAGTGGCTACCACCTCTGGCGCATGGCGGGAGAAGGTGCAGAACTGGCGGTCGGCGTCGATCCGAGCCTGCTCTCTATGAGTCAGTTTTTAGTGTTAAAACACTTCATCGGTGAATCCATCCCCGCCTACTTTTTGCCATTGACGCTAGAACAGTTGCCCCTCTCAACCCGAGGCGGTGCATTTGACACTGTTTTTTCTATGGGCGTGTTGTACCACCGTCGCTCACCGATTGATCACATTTACGACCTCAAAAAGCATTTAGTGCCCGGGGGCGAATTGGTCTTAGAAACTCTGGTTATCCCCGAAGAGTACGGTCAACTCCTGCTTCCAGAAGATCGCTATGCGCAAATGCGCAATGTCTGGTTTCTCCCTTCGGTTAAAGAGTTAAGTCACTGGCTTAAACGGTGTGGGTTCGAAAATATCCGTTGTGTCGATGTTGATCAGACCTCCATTAAAGAACAGCGCAGTACCGATTGGATGACGTGGAATTCACTGGAAAGTTTTCTTGATCCTGACGATCATAGTAGAACCATCGAAGGCTATCCAGCGCCTCTTAGAGCAACCATTGTTTGCAACACCCCTAAATCTTAAAAGAGTCTTTTGCCTAACCTCAGTATTTGCTTTTAGATTTTTTAAGAAGTCGGAGGTTTTATTATTAGCACCTCATTCTGAAGTTAACTGTACGCAGAAATGAAAGGCCATTACAGCAGGAAGGTGGATGGTTAAACTGGGTGGGGTTAGATGGCATGGGGTTGGATGGAATAATATCTAAAGAAGCAAAACCGGTGTTTACTTGGTAATTTAAGATGCTGAACTGACTCAAAACACTGCGTCGTCTGTTCATCTAAATCGCGCTCTTCTATTGTTCTCTGTTCTCTTTATTCTCTTTATAGCCCCGCCATTGACTCCGCGCGAGCGCAACCAACTCCCAAGCTATAAATAACCGGCCACCCCAAAGCAGTAGTTCTTGAATTCGCATCTTAAGTGCAAACATCATTAAGCCGCTAATAAATCAAC
>CAZVPH010000095.1:0-6990 GCA_964628125.1 uncultured Thiosulfatimonas sp.
CGAGAAAATCGGACCTTTCTTTAAGGGTGGCTGGCATCCGTTTTTAGAATAGGTTGGCTGCCGATGTCGGGCATAACATCTTTCAAACGTGTGTATTTTTTAGTTAAAAGTGAGTTGAAAATGGTCGTGTATTCTAATACCGCTTTGACGTAAGCGCGTGTTTCAGAATAGGGGATAGAGTCAATCCACTGATCGGCAGGCAAACTACCTACTTTTGGAATCCAGATGTCGACTCGATTTGGCCCTGCATTATAAGAAGCCGTCGCTAAGACTTTATTACCACTGTACTTCTGACTCAGGTAGCTTAAATAAGCGCTGCCTAACTCAATATTGCTATTGGCTTCTGTCAGGTTTTTATACGAGACATTTTTTGAGCTAATTTTTTGACTCATATATTTTGCCGTTTTAGGCATTAGCTGCATCAATCCCGTCGCCCCCACCGGCGATTTAATGTCCTCAGAGAACGCACTTTCTCGTCGCATAACGCCATAGATCCACGCCGCGTCAATCCCATTGCGCTTAGCGTTCTGCATAACGGGTTCATTATAAGGGGTTGGGAACCGGATATTCAAAGCGTCCCAATTCTTAGCTTTGGCGAGCGAACGAATGGCTTGGTTGTGTTGCTGCCATTCGCTGGCTAACAACGCCACTGCTTGCAGCTCGTCTGGATCGGCCTTGTTAAGAAGGTGGTACCACTCTCGACGGGTGCTTAAAGGCCAGTCGATCGCCAGTAGTTCTTGGATTCGTAATAGCTCAGGATACTTTTTTAACAGCACTTTCGGTTCTAGAGGTTGAATGGGTTTAGCATTGAATTGGTAATCCAAATTTAAACGGTCTGCGGCCATAAATGCATAATAATTTCGCTGTTGTGCCAGAGTACGATATAGGTTATTGGCCTCTTTAAGCTGTTGCAGTGATTCAAGTGCGCGGGCTTTCCAATAAAGCCATTTTTTGGAGTCTTGCTCCTCCGTTTCCATCAGGGCGATGACCTCTAGCAGGCCTGGCCAATCGGATTCTTTAATGGCTATCTGAGCTTGCCAGCGTAAACTGTCACTGCTTTTGGAGTCGGTAATATTGACATCATTCAGCAGTTTTTTCGCTTCAGGAGCATAACGATAGGCGGTGTGCAGCGCAATTTTACGGGCAAGTGTCTGGTATTGGTCACTGCTTAGCCCATATTGAAGGTGATAGGCTTCAAGCGAACGTTGCGCTAGAGAACGGTCCTTGGAGGTCAATCGGTCAATCGCTTGGGTGAAAATCTGCTTTTTAATAAGCGGCGTGATGTGACTTGGAAGAGGTTTCTCAATCAAACTAGGGTTTTGGTAGACTTTAAGCCATTCATTGAACATTTTTTGTTCGGACTGCGAAAGGTCTTTACTTAATGCTTTCGCCAGAGTGGTGCGCTGTTTGTTCATGGCTAGATTGATGCGTGCCCAGACCATGCTGCCAGTGAGTTTGTTGTGGGTTCTTAGAAGTGTATCAACCGGCTGGCACGCCGTGCTTAGTTCAGTAGAGTTTAACCAAATGGGTTCGGCTAAGCTTAACGCGGTCGAGAGCTGTTTATCATGCACCAGTGCTTGGATTTGATAACATTGCGCGTTTTGGCTTATTTGTGGCTTATAGACGTTTAGGTACGTGCTCCACTGTTTTTGCTCGGCAAGATGCTCCAGCCAACGAGTGTATAGCGCATCCGATAAATAACTTTCTTGATAGGTGTGAATGAAGTTTTTAATGACCACAGGCGGCGTGCTGTGCAACCGCAGTCGGTAGTCATGGTAAAGTACGTATGGATAAAGTGGATGGTCTTGCAGTTGGTTTTTATAGTGCGCGATCGCTTTACGATCGTTTAGCTTAATGGCTTGATAGGCGTCTAAAAAAGCTTGTTGCTCAGTTGTCAGCGGGGGCTTTGCAGCCGCAGCGGTTAATTGAAAGCTCGCTATGCTTAAAAAAACTATGCCTGACATTAAGTGGTTAAACGTCTTTTTCAGTGGACATCTTGCACTCCTGTGGCTGATCGGGCAAGACGTTTGGACTAATCGTAAACTTTTCACAAAACGCATTCGGATGTTAACTCTCAAGGGGTATTTTTAGGATTTGCCCTGGTTTTAAGTAGGCTTTGATAGAGAGTTGATTATAACTCGCTAATTGTTGAGTGGAGAGTTGGTTTGCTTTCGCAATGACCCAAAGACTGTCTCCATTTTTCACTTGATAATTTTTGTGCTGTTTTTTGGGAGGTTTTGGTAGCCAAATAGCGAGCTGAGTGCCGGGTTGAATCATGTTAGATTGTTTAAGCTTGTTCCAGCGTGCCAAAGAGTCTGTGCTCACGTTGTATTTTTGAGCAAGCGTCCACAAGCTTTCCCCTCTTTTTAGGGTGTGAGTGATCTGTTTATGATAATCAGGGCTGTGTATCTCTAAACGTTGGCCTTTTAGTAGCGGCGTGTTGATGTCAATATTGTTCCACTGACACAGTGTTTTAATGTCGACATTATAGTAGCTGGAAAGGCGCCAAAGGGAGTCGCCTGACGAGACGGTGTGGATTTTTTTAGCCCCGGTATAGATCTCTTTAAGTGGACGTTGCACATTCGCGGCAAGTTGGCTTGGAACCGGAATTAACAGGGTTTTCCCGCTCTGTATAACATTGTTTTTTAAACCGTTTAAAGTGCGAATTGCGGTGGTTGACGTGTGATATTTTTGAGCAATAGCCCCTAGACTGTCGCCCGGCTTAATCTTATGCTGCATCCACTGAATGTCGAACAAAGAATTTTCTTCTGCAAGACGCAGTTTAAATTTTTCGGCATATTCTATGGGCAGTAAAATATTAAACGGCCCTTCAGGTGGCGTCGTCGGTCTTAAGTAACCTGGATTTAAGAGACTGAACATCTCTTCCGTTACCCCGGATATTTGCGCTGCTTCGCTCAATGTAATCTGTTTTCCTAACTCGATCTCCGTAAAAAACGGACTGTTGTTGACGGGTTCTAGCTCAATCCCCCAGTTCTCAGCGTGGTTGATGGTGTGTGAAACAGCGAGCAGCTGTGGAACATAATTCTGGGTCTCTTTCGGCAGAAGGTGCTGTATATCCCAAAACGTAGGGGTGGTTTTGGCGTTTTTCTGTTGTTTGTATTTTTTGATCGCTTTATAGACGTTACCAATCCCGGCGTTATAAGAGGCCAGCGCAAGTAACCAGTCGTTGTTATTTAAAGTGTAGAGTTTTTTTAAATAATCCAAAGCGGCTTGGGTGCTTTGCACCGTGTCCTGGCGACCGTCATACCACCAGTTCTGATCCAAGCCGTACATCTGCCCGGTGCTAGGGATAAACTGCCAAAGTCCCACAGCACTTTGGCTGGATTTTGCGGTGGCCTTAAAGCTGCTTTCTACAATAGGCAAAAGTGCCATTTCATAGGGCATGTCACGTTTCTGAACTTCACTCAAGATAAAGTGCAAATAAGGCTTTGAGCGCTTGGTGACTTGGTTTAAATAGTTTGGATTTTTATGAAAATAGGCTAGGTGAGAGTCGTAACGTCCTAGATGCGAAGCGGCAAGGTGAAACTGGCCTTGCATCTCATCCCAGATGATGGGGTGGTAGTGAATTTTATCGTCAAGCACTCTATGGTCGGCAGCAGTGATGCCTTTTCCTGATTGCAAGGTTTGCGCAGTCGGCACTGCTTGTTTGGGTGAATGAGAGGAGCGTGAAGTGTTGTCTATTGAGTTTTTCGCGCTTGGATTACTTGGGTTTTTTGGAGTGTAATCCGTCGGCAAGGTACTGCAACCTGACAAGAACAGTAAAGCTGATAACGCAAGTGTTGCTTGGGTTTTGTACGGCAATTGCTTTGATAGTGGCTGTGATAGTAAAACCGTTTTGCGCAGCGTGCCCATTAATGGTTCTTTTTGAAACTCACAAGGGTTACCGTTGGTAAAAGTAGTCATAGTAAAAGGTGCTCTATAATGTAAACCTTAAAGTAAAAAGGTAAAAAAATTAAGTCTGTTGATCAATCTGGTCTTTCCAATCACGCAGTGTCTTGAAGAGGCTGCTGGGAGAGTCAGTTGCGCCACGCTTAATTAACGTTGCTTTAAGACCAGGCTGGTCAAAACGCATAAACGGATTGGTGTTTTTTTCGTCTAGTAGGCTTGAAAGTGGTCCAACATGAATTTGAGGGTAGTCAAATAAGGGCTGCTTACAGCGTTCCTGTAAAGAGTTGTTTTCAGGGTCGACTAACAGCGCAAACTTTAAATTGTCGGCGGTGTATTCATGAGCACAGTAAAAGGGTGTATTGTCGGCAAGTTCACGAAGTTTGAGAATGGAGTGGCTAAACTGCTCGGGAGTGCCGCCTAGTAAGCGTCCACAGCCTCCTGTAAACAAGGTGTCACCACAGAACAGTGCTTGGGCATTGTGAAAGCTGATGTGGTTTGCGGTGTGACCCGGCGTATCGAGTACGTTTAAGTTGAAGTCTGGCGTAAGGGCGATGCAATCCCTCTCGGCAACGCCGCGTTCAACCCACTCATGCTGTGGCTGCGTCGGTCCATAAACGTGTGCGTGTGGGAAAGCCTCTTTCAACGCAGGAATGCCGTTGATATGGTCACCGTGGTTGTGGGTGATCAGAATCGCTTGCAGTGAGAGCTGGTGTTTTGCTAAAAACTCAATGACCGGCGCTGATTCACCCGGATCAACCACCCAAGCTTTATTTGCATTATAGAGAATCCAAATGTAATTTTCATAGGTGTCCACGAGCGCAGGAAGGCCAACAATATTCATATTTTTCAAATCGATGCAGTTGTTATAATTGTGGGTATTCTAACAAATTAAAACCAAGTTTTGCATGACGAAATACCTGAAAGTAAACAATAAGTAAATTTCTAACATTAAGCAGTGAGGGAGTTGTATGAAACAAGGGTTTCAACAGGCCTTAAATCAGTGGTATTTAACACCACCAGGCCTGGCTGTTTTAGAGCAGGAAAGGGCGTTGGTTGAGCCAGCGATTCGAAATTTATTTGGCTATTTTTTTGTACAGCTTGGGGCCACCTCGGCGGATTACTTAATGACCAACAGTCGAATTACTCACAAGCTGATTGTGGATCCATTTCTAGAGCGCACGTCAGCAAGCAAAATTAAAGATCCGCATTGTCACTTGATTCGCGCGGACCTGGACTACTTACCAATTGGTAAAGAGAAAGCCGATGTCATTTTTTTACCCCACAGCCTAGAAGCCGCTGCCGACCCTTATTATCTGTTGAGGCAAGTTGACAGCATGCTGGTGCCCCAAGGTCATTTGGTGATTACAGGCTTTAATCCTTACGGGGGCTTTATTATGCGCCACCGTTGGCTTAAAAAAAATCGGGTATTTAAGCATGCAAAATTAGAGCGCTCTCAACGTATAAGGGGTTGGTTAGAAGTGCTGGGATATGACGTGCACATAGAGCGCAGTTCCATTACCTGTTTTGTAGAGCGACCCACTGAGGGTGTGCTGATCCGTTTTATAGAGTTTTTTGAAAAAGTATTATCGATGCTCGGAATCCAGTTTGGCAATGTGTACTGCCTGGTTGCAAAAAAACGAGTCGATTCGCCCACTTTGGTCGGTACCAAATGGCACATGCCACGATGGATGGCGATTGTACCCAGTCGACCTCTTCGAGGCGTGGCCAGTGTGAACTGTACGACTAAAGCGCAGGCCAAGGTACACGCTGACAAATTTAGAGATAAAGCACAACGCTAAGCGTAAAGAGGGCTGTCTTGCAGTTTGTCGCTACTGGAGAGCGATGACAATCTATGACACTTTGTCGCTAGAGAGTGTCAATGCATGTTGGAGTCTAGGAGAGGCTTAGCTAGAGGTGAGAGATGTCTTTTTGTGAAAAGTACAAGCTGAAAACGCGCTACCAGTGATTGGATTGTGGAAAGTCTTTTAACACACTGTTTAATTTTTTTTGGTGTCTTAACAGCTCATCATCGTTTGCAAGCAAAACGCGCAGTGGCTTTCTGTTGTGTAGATTTGCGAGCGAAACGGCCGTGTTGTGGCTGTCATTCTCTTCAGAGTCACTGTTTAACGAGAGATCTGTTTGACCCCCCGTCATCGTTAAATAAACGTCTGCTAGAATTTCCGAGTCAAGCAGGGCGCCGTGCAAGGTACGGTTTGAGTTATCAATGCCTAAACGTCGGCACAGGGCGTCTAAAGAGTTACGCTGTCCTGGGTAGGTTTTTCTCGCCATTTTAAGGGAGTCGGTGATCTGGCAATGATCTTCAATCTTGCCCCACTTGTTGTTCTTTAATAAAGAGAGTTCTTTGTTAATAAAGCCGACGTCAAAGGGCGCGTTATGAATAATCAGTTCTGCGCCACGGACATACTCCATAAAGTCGTCCACAATGGCACCAAACAAAGGCTTGCCTTTTAAAAAACTGTCGGTGATACCGTGAACCTCTATGGCGTCTTGCGGAACAGATCTTTCAGGAAACACATATTGATGATAATTATTGTGGGTGAGTTTACGCTTTATCAGCTCGACTGCCCCAATTTCGATGATTCGATCGCCGGTGTGAGGATCAAAACCGGTGGTTTCAGTATCTAACAGAATCTGACGCATTTGAGTTCTCTTTACGGTAAAATGACGCTCATTATTCTAATGCAAAAAATGATCAAAGGGTACGAGTTATGAGAATTAAGAAAGGCAGTCGCGTTACATTCCATTATGAACTGAGTGATGAAAGCGGTGAGGTCATCGACTCTACCTTTGGCGGCGAGCCGGTCATCTACATTCAGGGTGAAGGCGAGATCATCGAAGGGTTAGAGCAGTTTCTAAATGGGGAAGAGCCCGGATTTACTGCAAAAGTAACGATTCCACCTGAAAAAGCCTACGGTGTCACCAATGACGATTTGATTGTGTTCGCAGGTCCGGAAAACTTTGAAGATGACGTTCAGCTTGAAGTGGGTTCAACCGTTGAAACCGAAGATCCAGAGGGCGAAACCATTGTTTTTCGCATCATAGAGATCACCGAAGACAAAG
>CAZVPH010000096.1:0-6951 GCA_964628125.1 uncultured Thiosulfatimonas sp.
TAAAGTCGTCTTTATACACAAAGTCTTTTCCTGTATTATAAGGCGGGTCGATATAGATCATTTTGACTTTGCCAAAATACGACTTTTGCAATAGCTTGAGGACTTCGAGGTTATCGCCTTCAATATAGAGATTTTCGGTGCCGTCCCAACTTACCGATTCGTCCGGTGCGGGGCGTAAGGTGCCAAGACTGGGCGTGGTGGCGATGCGCTTAGCTTGTTCTTTGCCCGCCCAGGTAAATTGATAACGCTCGGATTCGGTTTCAACAAACTCACCCAGCTCGGATTTCAGCGCATCAAAGTCGATTTTGCCCTCAGAAAACACATTCGGAAACAATTGTTTGAGCTGTTCGATATGGTGCTCAGTCAGGTTTAGGCTTTCGGCATGGATGGATTGTAGGTCGGCTTGTTGGGTCATGGCGTTTCTCTTTTTTGAAGTCCGTTCAAAATAATGTTTTGTAATTTGCGGCTATCGGCCAATTGTACGCAGTCGATGGACGCTTGAATATAAAGATTCGGCTTTTCATGGGTGACAAGCGTGGCTTCGTAGTCTATGGGGTCGTAACCATTGGCGATGGCGATCAAATCGAAAAACAAACGTGTCACGCGGCCATTGATTTCATAAAACGGATGCAAAGCAATCAACTCGCATTGATAGTAGGCCAAGCGTTCGGCAAAGATTTCTTTTGAGGTGTTGGCCGCCGCTTTTAAATACTGTTCTTGTTTGAGCTTTTGAAAGAGTTTATCTAACTCTTTGGGCAAGTAAGCGGCTTGGCAAAAACGACTGCCGCCTTTGCTCATATCGTGGGTGCGAATAACGCCCGCCCAGTCATATAAAATTTCTAAGGTGCTGCGATGAATCGCAATAAAAAATGCTAAGGTAAATTCTGTTGTAGGAAGAATGGCGGCCGCGTATTGTTCTGTTGCGGTTTCGATCAGTTCATTTTCGAATGCGGTGAGAAGGTTTTCATCAGTAATATTAAATTTATTGATAGAAAGGTTTGTGCCTTCTTGGTAGATATTACTTTGCTGAAATTGATACTTTGACACCTCGAGACTCCATTAACTCTTTAACTTGCTGACGGAGTTTTTCTGTGGTTTGTCCAGAATAGCCTTCAATCTGCATAGAGACAGAAACGGCTTTTTGCAACTTGGTTTTAAGTTCTGCGGTAATTTCCATTGCGCTGCTCCTTTTTCTATTTCGAATAACCTAACCCCGCACAGGGTGTTTTTAACTATCTTAACTGATTCAGAAATCGCTGTACAATATTGACCAAAGGTTCCTGCTTGGTGATAAGCGTCCAAGGGATGTTTTTGAGTACCGATTGTTGTATTTGAATAGCTAAGCAGGTCACTTCCCATATTAATCAGCCTTTGCGGTTTCTAGTTGGTTGTCTTCTATTGCGTCAATTTTTTCGTTTTTTACTCACGACATCTGTGCCATGTTAAATTTTTAGCGTTTTGTTAACATTGCCAGAACACTATGTTAATTTTTTTAAACTTTTTTAACATAGGTTTCAAGCGTGTTACTTTTTTAGGCTTTTTTTAACCTATCATCTAATGCCTAGGTTGGCTGAGTAATTCATAAAAACGCGTGTTGATAAAGAACTTGCTGTTCCCCATCTGAGTACTATGCAATACACCGATTTCTTCCAATTGTTTTAAGTATTTGGAGGAGGTTTGTCGCGTTATGTTTAATCGCTGTTCAATAAATTCAATCTTGGTGTAGGGATGCACAAATAAGGCTTCTAATAGATCTTTTGAATAGAGTTTTGTTGAATGTTGTTGAATTTCATGAGCTGTTAAATGCATCAGCTCATCAATCTGGTTGATCAGCTGAATGGTTTGATTGGCGGTTTGCTCAATCCCTTCTAACATAAACAACACCCATTCTTCCCAGGCCTGCTCGGTTCTGACTTTTTGCAGTAACCGATAGTAATCGGCTTTGTGGGTGGTGATATAACGGCTGAGATAGAGGATCGGCAATTCAAGCAAGTCGGACAAAACAAGATACAGAATATTCAAAATTCGACCTGTGCGCCCATTGCCATCGTAAAACGGGTGAATGGTTTCAAATTGATGGTGAATGACCGCCATTTTGATTAAAGGGTCAATATCGTCTAATTCGGCATTGTTGATGTATTGCTCTAAATTACTCAGTGCATTGCGTATGTCGTTTTCCTGTTGCGGTGGTGTGAAAATAACTTCATCCGTTTGGTCGTTTTTAAGTTTTGTGCCGCCTTGTTTGCGAATGCCGGCATCGTTTTTTTCTAAAATAGACTGGATTTGCACTATGTCTTTAACCAGTAGCCATTTGTTTTTAGAAACTAACTCAAATCCTTTACGAAGGGCTTCGCCATAATGACGGACTTCTTTTACCGCTTGCGATAAATCACTGGCATCGATCGTAGAGCGATAGAGATCATCATGGGTGGTAATGATGTTTTCGATCTCACTAGAATCTTTAGCTTCTTGCAACACTAATGAATTGATCAATACCGCTTGATTAGGAATGCGTGCCGCTACCCCATTGAGCTTAGCGAGCGCGGTATTCGCTAAGATCGCTTTTTTGAGCACCGACTTAGTTTCTAAATCCTGCTGCAGCGGTAAGCTTGGAGGAATGAAGCCTGTCAATTCATTTTCGATTTGTGCTATCAATTTATTTTCCTCCAGAAACAAGAAACCCCACGCAGGGCGCTGTTCTTATGGGTAGCGGGTGGGGTGTTGTCATAGTTTATTATAGCATTCATCTTCACTTCATTCACCGCTTATGAGGTCATTTAGTTGCTTGGTTAGTTTTTGCAGGCGGATATTCAGCTCCACTTTTTCATTAAACTGCTGGCAGGCTTTGAGCTGGTTTTGGAGATCATTGATGTCTTTTTTAAGTTGTTGAATCTGCTTGAGTTTTGCGCGTTGTGTTTCAAGACTGGATTCTGTGCTCGGTAAGTCGCTTAAACCGGCTTGGTGCGCCAGCGCATAACCAGTGAGGGCTTTATACCAGCTTTGGTACAGTGTGTAGAGGTTTTGTTGATTCTGGTTGGCAAAGGCTAAACGGTTCAATAAAGATTGCAACAGCTCACCACCAGGCCTGGTACCAATGTCCGTTGCCAGCCATTGGGTTTGTAGCAGTTCGTTCAGAATCAATTTATCGTGTTCGCTGTCGGCTTGGTGAACGGATTTTTCTGCCAACGACCATTGCACCTGCTCGCCTGCTTTGATTTCAAGGAATAGCGGATAGGCAATGGCTTTGTGAACCCCTTCATGCAAGCTTTTGAGTTGCGCGGATTTGAGGTTTAACCAGGCCTGGTTGTCTTTTAACGTGATTTGAATAACAAAGATTTCGAGGTATTCGTGTTGCGCCGTTTGATAAGCGGTAATATTACTGTTATTCGGGTGAAGATGCGCTTGCAAGCTGATGGATTCGACCTGTTCTTGCAGGATTTTTTGCGCACTGGCGCTGAGCTGGCCGTTGTCGTAAAAACTTTTTTTGGTGAGCTTTTGATTGATCCGCAGTGCCGTTGGTAACTGAAGCGCTTCGATTAACATCACACTTTCCCGTCCACTAAAATCAGGTAACTGATGACTTCAAAATCGCTATTGGCGTTAAACGCATCCAATTGTGTGCCACCACGACTAAATAGGCTGTTAATGCCCTCTTCGGCCTTTTTTCCTTGAATATGCGCGATGGCTTGTTTTAAATGGCTTTGGTATTGGGTACTGCTGCCGAGTTGTTGGAATAACGCGCTATCGGGATGCGCTCGCCCTAGGCTGTGTTTCTTGAGAATGTCTAAGGTTTTTTTGGCTTGGGTATAAGGCAAAGCGATGGTTTGTTGTTCGGTCACATACACCAGAAAGTACGGGAATAAAGCATAGGGTTCGTTGGCACGCTCGTTTTCTGATTTAAATTCACGCGCTAGGTTTTTTATACAGAAAATCACGCCCGGTGGCAGGCCTGCATTTTTTAAAGCCTCATCGAGTTTAACCACTGAATACAAGCCGTTTGGTGCTTGCTCTAGGGTGTTGAGATGGGTTTTCATGTAGTTGGATAAATCCATCTTAAAATCGTTAAGTGTCAGGTCGGTAATCGACAAACCACCAGAAATGTCTTCTAAATCCAATACGGTATCCTGCAGTTCTTTGAGTTGTTTTTTGCGGTACTCTAAATCGCGCATTCGCCCAGCATTGGTTTCATCAATAATGTTTTCTTCTCCGGTGGCAGAGACGTCAAGTAACACCATGCGCCCTGACACCCGCGCTTCAAGATCAATGTATTCATCCAGTTCCATATTCGGCCAGAAGTTGACAAGTTGGATTTGGCTGTTTTTAGAGCCAAGGCGGTCAATACGCCCAAAACGCTGAATAATGCGCACCGGATTCCAGTGGATGTCGTAGTTGATTAAATAATCGCCGTCTTGCAGGTTTTGGCCTTCGGAAATACAGTCGGTGGCAATCAGTAAATCGAGTTCTGCTTCGGCGGGGATGCCGGTTTTGTCACGTTCTTTGGAAATTGGCGAAAACGCGGTGAGCAATTCATTGAGTTCGGCACGCAATTTGGTTTGTGTGGTTTTATTGGCGCCGGAGCCGACAATCAACGCGCTGTGAATACCTTGGGTTTCCAGCGCCCAAGCGGATAAGTGTTTGTAAAGGTATTGGGCGGTATCAGCAAAGGCCGTAAAGATAATAATCTTGCGATTGCCGGGATTGAGCGGATGCGCAATTTTTTGCTGAATTTGTTGTTTGAGTAGCGCCAGCTTTTGGTCACGCTCCGCATTGACGCTGGAAGCCATATTGACGATTTCTGTCAGGTAACGCTGGTCTTCTTTTAGATCATAGAGCCATTGCGCTTGATCCATGTCTTGAATCAACACTTTGACCTTTTTACCAACCATAAGACTTTCCAATTCTGGGGAATCCATGTCGGTTTCTAAAATATCCATCTCCTCCACTTCACCTTGCGCGTGGTGCTCAAGCTTTTTTATGGTGCGCTCAACATCTGCTAACAAGCGTTGTGCCGTGAGGTGAAACGAATGCACCGAGCTTTCAAGGCGTTTTAGCATATTGATTTTGATCAAACCAATCAAACTTTTTTCACGGTCGAGTTGTGAAAAGACCGACTGACTGCCTTTAAGCTTGGTGTCGTATTTTTGTTCGTAGAGTTTGCGCTTATCGAGTGCGACGTATTTAAGCGGTGCAAAGGTACTCAAATTAAGACGGCTAATGGTTTTATTGATGTCACGTAGCGATGGGAATTCAGCTTGCGTATCAAAATCCGCTTGAATATTGATGGGTTTGAGTCGCGTGGGAAATTGGCCGATTTCTTCGAGGTTGTAGTATTTTTCGATGTGCTTGCGTGAACGCGCAATGGTGAGTAAATCCAGCACTTTAAAATAGTCAAAGTTGAGCGAGTTAAGCAGCTGATCGGTGGTGCGTAAATCATCGGGGTTTTTGAGCCAGTCGTTAAACTTGGTTTGCGCTCGTTTAAGCGTTTGGCTGATATTGTTAATGCCATGATCGGCCAGCGCGTAATCATCGCCCTCGGTGACAAACGCAATCTGATTTTTAAGGTCGTTCAAGCGGTTATTGACCGGTGTGGCGGATAACATCAACACTTTGGTTTTTACCCCAGAGCTGATAATGTCATCCATTAGCTTGGAGTAACGTGTGTGTTTTTCATCGGCGGTACTGGCGTTACGGAAATTGTGCGATTCATCAATCACCACTAAATCATAATTACCCCAGTTGACGGTTTCAAGATTGATGTCACCTGAATGCCCCTTAAAGCGGGTTAAGTCAGTGTGATTTAACACATCATAACTAAAACGGTCGCCGGATAAGAGGTTGCGTTTGTCGTTTTGAGTATAAAGCGTCCAGTTATCGCGCAGTTTTTTAGGAGCCAGCACCAACACGCGGTCGTTGCGAAGTTCGTAATATTTAACCACTGCAAGGGCTTCAAAGGTTTTACCTAAACCCACCGAGTCGGCAAGAATACAACCGTTGTGGCGCTCTAACTTATCAATGACGCCCAGCACCCCATCTTTTTGGAACTGATAAAGCTTGTTCCAAACCAGCGTTTGTTTAAAACCGGTCTTGGTTTTTACAATCGATTCTTCGTCTATTTCATCCAGTAAATCATTAAAAATTCGATAAAGGGTAAAAAAGTAAATGGTTTCCGGTGATTGGTCTTGAGCGAGAAATGAAACCGCTTCAAGTAACTCAGGCTTGATATCTTTTGATACTTGGCTGTCTTGCCAAAATTGATTAAACCAAGTCTGAATGAGTTGCGATTGTGCGGAGTCGTCACCGCCAATATTCATATCTAAACAATTAGACTGCACTATGCCCAAACCCGCCGCGTCAAACGAAGATGAGCCTTGAATAAAAATCGAATTCAACTGGTTTTGGATATGAATAAGGTTTTGCGGTACACGAAGCTTGTCAATGCCTTTAACCTCAACGGCACGTTCAAGCCATTTAAGAAAACGTTTGGCTAACTCTTTTTGTTGCAGGCTGTTAAGCGGCTTTTCTTCCCCGGCGCTATAAGCTATGGTTTTAGCTAAGGGCTCATCACCTACTGACAAAAGCAATTTTGATTGGGAGGCGTTTAGCCTTTTTTCAAGTAACTCAAAACCAATTAGCGTAAAGGATTTCAGCAACAGTGATAACTGGGCTTTGTCTTCAATTTTGTCGTTAAGAAATTGGCCTAATTTGCTTGAAGCTCTGTTATCAACTGTGAAGTTGGAGGCCATAAGACTGAATCCCATTCAGTTACAAAATAGGGTTCATAATACGTAACCATGACCAGTCGCGCAATGGTAAATTTTTTATACAAGCATTGCGTCACAACACACCTAGCGACCTCTTCAGCTCGTCATTACAGGATTATGAGCATTAGAAAAGACTTGGAGTGGATACACTATTTAGTACCTAGATGATAAATTATAATCATCAAAAGGA
>CAZVPH010000097.1:0-6928 GCA_964628125.1 uncultured Thiosulfatimonas sp.
GAGATGGCCAACAAGGCGAAAAGCGTGGAAGTCCACTCACAAAATACATCACGTGCCACGCAGCAAGCTACAGAACGCGTGAAGGAAGGCGGCGATCAGGTGAACTGCACCGCTAATGAAATTCAAAAATTGTCAGAGGGCATGTCGGCGATGACCAGCTCGGTCGAGCAGTTGCGAGTTGACAGTGAGTCTATCGGTACGGTGGTGAATGTGATTCGCGAAATAGCCGAACAGACCAACTTACTGTCGCTGAACGCGGCTATCGAAGCGGCCCGCGCCGGTGAGCACGGCCGTGGATTTGCGGTGGTGGCCGATGAAGTACGTAACTTGGCGCAACGTACTCAGCAGTCGACGGTTCAGATTGGTCAAATTATAGATAAGATTCGCAACGCGACCTTGACCACCGTTTTGGTGGTTGAAAGTGGCCAAGAGGCAACCAAATCAAGTTATGAGGCGATCTCAGCCACCAAGAAAACCCTAGGACCTGTAACTATTCTGATGGATGATATTAATAAAATGAGTCAACAAATGTCCAGCGCGGCGCAATCGCAAAGTGAGTTGGCTCAAGAGATTAATCAAAACATCAGCCAAATACACTGTGTGACGGAAGAGGCCGCGGAGGGAGCTGAAAATACAGAAAAAGCCGGGCATGATCTGCAAGGTCTGGCGGATAAGCTTGAGCGTTTGGTGCATCAATTTAAGATTTAAAAAGATACATCTTATCTAGAATTAATCCGAGGGCTGTTTAAGCTGGCTTTCTCAACCAAAAAAACGACCAGGACTGGTCGTTTTTTTGTTTCCGGGCTTTTCGTCATGATTCGATTCTTTTAAAACAGCCAACCTAACCGATAAGCTACCAGGCCTGGTTGTTTTTTGTTATGATTCAGAGCCATTTTAAGCCTCAAAAAAGACGGTTTTGACGCACTGTGTGCAATGCATAAATAGAAAAAACAGTGTCCTGGAACGGTGTTTTGTCGCTTCGACCGAATGGGCAATTAAGGCTTCGGACAGGGCTTTAAATTAAGATGAATCAAGAAAACAGTAAGAAGACAAAACTATGTGGCAATACCCAATTATCGACCCAGTCGCTTTAGCGATTGGTCCCTTACACATTCATTGGTATGGGTTAATGTACCTTATTGCGTTTGGGCTGGGCTGGTATTACGGTCGTTTACGCGCTAAACAAATAGAGCCTTGGAACACCGATATGGTCAGTGACCTACTGTTCTACATCGCAATGGGCGTTATTTTAGGCGGGCGTCTGGGCTATATCCTATTCTATGATTTAAACGCGTATTTAGCCGAGCCGCTGTTGGTGTTTAAAGTCTGGCAAGGGGGAATGTCCTTTCATGGAGGTTTGCTGGGTGTCACCATCGCCATGGCGTTGTTTGCACGCAAAACCAAGCAAAACTTGTTTCAAGTCGCGGATTTTGTGGCACCGTTGATTCCAATTGGGCTCTTAACCGGGCGTATCGGCAACTTCATTAATGGTGAGTTATGGGGCAAGGTTGTTGAGACGCCGAATGCGCTGTTCGGCATGATGGTTTTCGATCCTATGTTGCAAACGGTGGTGCAAAAATATCCGACTCAGTTATTAGAGGCGTTACTAGAGGGAGTGGTGCTGTTTATCATTTTAGCCATCTACGCGCGCAAGCCAAGAAATCCCGGCAGTGTCGCCGGCCTTTTCCTGGTCGGTTATGGTGGCTTCCGGTTTATCGTTGAATTCTGGCGCGTTCCAGATGCCCAAATCGGCTATCTATTATGGGACTGGTTCACCATGGGTCAGTTGTTATCCCTGCCGATGGTGGTGATCGGTCTGTTGCTGATGTCGCCTCTGTTTCGGTCTGGATCTAAAGCGTTTAGCAGATAAAATAGGTTGAATTTGCAAACGTTAACGCCTTAATATGCTCTATATATATCATGGCGTCCAAAATTATTTTAGGAACAATTTATGAAACAGTATCTCGACTTGCTTGACCACATTATTGAAAATGGCACCGACAAAGGGGACCGGACCGGCACCGGTACCCGTTCGGTGTTTGGGTACCAGATGCGTTTTGATTTGCAGCAAGGTTTTCCTTTGGTGACCACCAAGAAATTACATTTACGTTCGATCATTCATGAGTTGTTGTGGTTTTTAACCGGTGACACCAACATTCAATACCTTAAAGAGAATGGCGTGCGAATTTGGGATGAGTGGGCGACGGAAACCGGAGAACTTGGTCCTTTATACGGTAAACAGTGGGTGGCGTGGGAGACGCCGAATGGCGACACCCTTAATCAGATTGCGGAGCTGATCGAGACATTAAGAACCAATCCTAACAGTCGCCGAATGTTAGTCACGGCATGGAATCCAGCGGATCTGCCGGATGAATCCATCAGCCCTCAAGAAAATGTTGAGCAAGGGCGTATGGCGTTAGCAACCTGCCACGCATTTTTTCAGTTTTACGTCGCGAACGGAAAAATTTCCTGCCAGCTGTATCAACGTTCCGCAGATACTTTTTTGGGCGTGCCGTTCAATATCGCCTCTTACGCGCTTTTAGTTCACATGGTGGCGCAGCAAACCGGATTCGAGGTCGGTGATTTTGTCTGGACCGGCGGCGATGTTCACCTGTACAACAACACGTTGGAGCAAGCGGAGACACAGCGCGTTAGAGAACCATTTCCACTGCCTAAGTTGGTGATTAAGCGTAAGCCTGCGAGCATCTTTGATTATGAGTTCGAGGACTTTGACATTGAAGATTATGAGTCGCATCCACATATTAAGGCGGTGGTGTCGGTATGAAAATTTCTATGATCGCTGCCATGGCCCACAATCGCGTCATCGGCCTAAATAACGAAATGCCTTGGCACTTACCAGATGATTTAAAGTTTTTTAAAGCTAATACGGTCGGCAAGCCGGTGATTATGGGGCGCAAAACCTTTGAGTCCATTGGTTCACGTCCTCTGCCGAACCGACCGAATATTGTGATCAGTCGCAACCCTCAACTGTCGTTTCCAAATGTTAAGGTTTTTTCATCGGTTGAACAGGCGTTAAAAAGCCTACAGGCTACAGAAAACAGCGTTGAAGAGGTAATTATCATGGGCGGAGGAGAGCTTTATCAGCAGATGTTACCGCAGGCTGATAAGCTTTATTTAACGATGATTGACGCAGATCTAAAAGGCGACACTCTGTTTCCAGATTGGACTAAGTTTCAATGGCAGGAGATCGAGCGCGTCACTCATGCCGCAGATGATCGACACGCTTTTGCCTTCGATTTTGTGACCTTGGTGCGTTTTAAATAAACCGCTTTTAATAGGTCGCTCCAAGGCTCTTGCTAAATAAGCATTTACTTACATAAGCCGGGTTGATTCTACCCCATGTATTACTAATCGTAGTATCTTAAGAAATCACATAGAATGGATTGAATTTAGACAACCCCTGCGTTATTGCTGGATTTATTACGAGCTTATTTCACGCTTACTACGAGGTCACTTGTGCATGTCAATTAAATTAAAAATGGTTCTGGGTATTATTGGAGCTCTAGCTTTATTGTTGGTCAGTAACTTAGCAACGCAATACTTGATTAACGAAACCAAGCAAACAATCGCAACGGTGGTTGATGTAAATGGTGAAAAACTGTCACTCATGAACCGTTTGAAAAACACGTCTGATCAGCGTGAGATTACTCTGCTTAATCTGGCGTTGCTTGACCCTGAAGAAGAGGGTTACGAAGAGAGCATGGCGCCACTGGATGCCTCGCTGAACGAGACAAGGGATCAAATTTCGGTCGTATTTTCAGGGATTGATGCGATTCCATTAACCCCGAAAGAGGCGGAGATGTACGCCTTGATTAGAGAGAATGTGGTCAGCGCCAACACCTCTTTTGGCAGTTTTATAACCGCGATTCAAGAAGGGTTTGTTGACGAAGCCATCGTGATTATGCGTGAAGAGTTCCGCCCTAAATACCAGGCATTTGCGGACATTGTTGCTCAATTCCGCGATTATGAGATCGAGCAGAATGCGAAAGCCATCGCACGCTTAAACCAACAACAAGCAGAAAGTTCATTTTATCTTTGGATGGGGTTGTTGTTCAGCGTGCTGGGCTTTGCGATTGCAGGTTATTTTGTGGGACGCAGTATTTTAAGGCCCATTAACGCGGTGCGCGACACCATGTTAAAAATTGGTGAGACCGGTGACTTAAGCCATCGTGTACCACTCTACGGTAAGGATGAGTTGACTGTCACAGCGCGCGCCATTAATGCAATTTTAGATGATATTAGCTTGGCAACCAGCGGCGTCACTGAAGTGCTGAAAGAAATTGCGTCAGGCGAATTCGACCGCCGTGTGCAAAGTGAGCTGAAAGGCGACTTTTTAAGAATGAAGGTTGAGGTCAACAGTTCGGTCGAACAGATTAGCTCAGTGATGGATATTTTAGAGACGACCGCTCAGAACTTTAGAGCAGGAATCCTAGAAGTGCATAAGGATGATTCGGTTCAGTTGTCCGGTAAGTTTTCAAATGTTTTGCACAACTTAGATCGTTCTGCAATTCGCATGAAAGAGAATGTCGCCTCTATTGCGAATACCTTAGACAGTCTTGCACATGGTAAGTTTAATGCCCGCTCAGACGCTGATGTGCGTGGTGATTTCATTCCTCTAAAAGAGTCTTTGAATGTCACTTTAAGCGATTTAGAACGCTTTGTTAATGAGGTAGCACGTGTACAGTCAGCCATCAGCGGAGGCGACTTAACGCACACTGTAACAGGTGATTACATTGGTAAAATGGGCGTTTTAAAGGACTCTTTAAACAGTTCAGTTAAAAATACAGCGATCATGGTCGCGAAGGTTGAAGCGATCACTTCCTCAGTTGTGCATGGGGTTGAGGAGATGGATCGTGGTAACAGTGATATCTCAGAACGGATCCAACAGCAAGCCAGTGCGTTAGAGCAGACTTCGGCGTCCATGGAAGAGATGACTAGCAGTGTTCGTCAGAATGCAGAGAATGCACTGTTAGCCAATCAAAAAACCTCAGAAGCACGCGTTCAGCTACAGGCGGGTTTGACGACCATGGAGCAAGCATTAACCTCTATGACCTCAATGTCGGAAGCCAGTCAAAAGATTAACGATATCATTTCAATCATCGATGTGATTGCTTTTCAAACTAATCTTCTGGCATTGAACGCGGCGGTTGAAGCTGCGCGAGCGGGTGAGCACGGGCGAGGGTTTGCGGTGGTCGCAGGCGAAGTTAGAAGTTTAGCCGGCAAATCTGCCGCCGCTGCCGCAGAGATTAAGGGGTTAATCGAAAACAGCGTGAAAATCAGTAAACAGAGTGGCCATTATGTACAAGAGACCAGTAAAGCTTTAACGGCAATCAACGTTTCGATGCAAGAAGTCAGTGAAATGGTTTCAGATATTTCATCAGCAAGTGGTGAGCAATCGATCGGCATTGAACAAGCGAACTCTGCGATTAATTCGATGGATGGCATGACGCAGCAAAATGCAGCGGTAGTGACCTCGGCGGAAGAGTCTGGGCGTATATTGCTGTCTGACGCTGCCTTACTGAAAGGTCAAGTTGATCTGTTCACGATTGAAGCAATAACCCAACAGCGTATGCAGAAGTTGATCAGCTCTAAAACAGGCGCGCAGTTTGATAAGATGATCGAAGCGCACTTGGCCTGGAAGGGAAGAATTAGAGCCTATGTTGAAGGACTTGATATTGGTATAAGCTATGAAGTTGCGACCGATCATACCGCTTGCGTGCTCGGCAAATGGTATTACGCCGAAGGACAAAGCTTTATGAACCAGCCTCTTATGGAGCGTCTGGGAGACGAGCATAAGCAACTGCACCAGGGAATTAAGGACGTTATGGACGCCAAGTCCGTCGATGATTTAGAGAGAGTGGAGGAGGGGATGAGAGTCGTCGATACACAGAGCGAGAAAGTGGTTGATATTTTGTATCAGCTGATTGATGAGATCGTTTAAATAAAAGTAAAACAGTGCTGTTTCACTAAAGCATGATGAGGTGATGAAGCACTAAGTTTTGACGAGTGCTCAAGCCCAGGTGAAAGCATTCGTACATCCGCAGTGAAGTTGTTAAGACAACCTTCCCTAAATGCTCAGAGTGTTTTAAACGTAAACGTCACTCCTGGTTCTTCCAGCAGTGACGTTTTTTATTAAGAGCCTTTAAGCCACCAGGCCTGGTAGCTTAAAGGCTTTTTTATTCGTTATTTTGCAGTAAGCGTTTTGGTAGTAATGTTGAAAAGACGTTTTAGGTTCGCATTAAATAAGTCCGCTCGCCTTGTTAGTCAGTAGGACGGGCGCTTTTTTGTCTCAATCCCAGGTGCATAAGGCTCTAGTACTTTTTTACGGTGTTTTTTTAATGAGCAGCAGTAAGAATAGCAGGGTGGCAACCATGACAATGGCAGGACCTGTTGGCAAGTCAGCGAGGTAGGAGGCGGTGAGGCCAAGGATCACCGAGAGAATGCCCAGTAAAACACTCATTAAGAGCATTTTTTCAGGCGTCTTAGAAAGCCTTCGAGCCGCCGCTGCTGGGATAATGAGCAGAGAGGTGACCAAGAGCACACCGACAATTTTCATGGAGAGTGCGATCATCAACGCTAGCAGTAAAACATATTGTAATTGGATTTTTTTAACATTAATGCCTTCCACCTGCGCCAGTTCGTGATTAAGAGTTGCGTTGAGTAGATCTTCCCAGTGAAGGCGGTAGAAGATTAATATAAGCAGTGCAATGCCGCCTATAAGGAAGAGATCCACTTTATTAATGCTCAGAATGTCGCCAAACAGATAGCCCATTAAATCAATCTGCACATTGTCCTGCAAGCTGATTAAAATCAATCCAAACGCCAAGCTGCTGTGCGCCAAGATGCCCAGCAAAGTGTCGGAAGAGAGCTCTTTATATTGAGCAAGATGAAAGATTCCCCAGGCGAC
>CAZVPH010000098.1:0-6906 GCA_964628125.1 uncultured Thiosulfatimonas sp.
ATTTTATCATTGCGAGGCACGAAGTGGCGTGGCAATCCATGGCACACGGCAAAGCGCAGCAATCCAGGGTTTACGGTGGTATGAGTCCAATATCGTCATTATCGCGCTTGACGCGGTAATCTCTCTTTGCAGCGTGAGATGACGTTGGAGTAAAGTGCACTAAGCCTGGTTAAAGGCGACAATATAAATGTCGAGTATTGTTCTATTGTGTTCTGAATTGTAGTTGTTGGGTTGCATTTCTCTGGAGAGTAGTTCCAATTTGTCGGGTTTTGAGAAGAGATGTTTTTGTAAATAATCACGCGTTGTCAGGCTTGCAATACAGCCTGTATCTTGGCCGAGTTGCATGGCCGTGGCTTTTTCTTCATCCCAATCTTGTGTTTGCATGTGGCCATTTTCGTAGATGGCATCAAAAATTTCTGGAATCTTGGAGTAAGTCTGAATTAGATAATTGATGTCTTGTGCATCTTTATTTCTGATTATGGGTTCTCGTTCAAGCCAAGCGATCAGCTTTAGAAGTGACAAGGCTGCTGGCGTGGCAACTCGAATGATTGTCTCTGGGAGATTGTTAATCTGTACTTTAATGGCATGTTCGTGGGCTTCAATAAAGCCTACGACTGTCATAACGGTATGTTGATCAGGCGGCCATTTAATAATCTGGTCACTGTCTGCGATTGCTCCGAAAGGCAGGATGTCAATTTCCCACGGTAGGTTGCTTGCGTCAACAAAATGTAGTTTGTGAATCTGTTGTTTATCTTGGATAAACCCTTTTAGGGTGAGCTCTTGAGTTAGAGCGGCGAAATCATTCCAATCTTTAACTTGAATAGCAAAGTCAACATCTCGTGTACCGCGTTCGATTTTTGCACCGTAACCATATACTAGAACAAGATCGCGAGCCATCGCACCTACTACAAGTATGTCACACTGTAATTCACTAGCCGTGCTGATTACTTTGTTGTAAAGTGCGACTAAGCCATTAGGCAACTTACCATTTAGATTAATCGATAAATTTTTCATATAGCCTTTGTGCGGTTTCCATATTGCGAGCGTCTCCAGTGGTTATTAAGTCGGCATAAACAATAAGCGGATGTGCAAGGTGTTTAGGTTCTTCTTTTGTATTGCTTTCAGTCCAAAATGGTTCAAATACATCAATGCGTAATGTTGCGATTTGATCAGTTCTGATTTTTTTTAACCGAGCCGTTTTAATGAAATCAGCTAAGTCGGCTTTTTTTGTGTAAACGATGCCATCCTTCGGTTGTAGATAATTTGTGTATTCTGCTGCCGCAATTTCTCCGCCCCAACAGAGACTTAATTGATTGGGGTTTATTTTTTTCCACCAGTCATGATCGTCCGTGGTGAAAGTGCCGAGAAGATAGTTTTTGCGTAAATTTTGGTAGTGTTCGATCCAAGCATTCAATAGTCTTTTGGGTTCAATAATTCTTCGGCCTGTGCTGTTATTTTTTACTATAAAATTTTGAGCAATGAGGTCACGTAATATCTCCCCTACACTACCAAGTGCAACATCTGCTTGTTCGGCGATTTCTCTGTAGGTACCATTAGCGAGAGATGGCGCTTGTAAAAATTTGAAGATTACCTTTAGTCCTGCTGTTTGAAACGCTCTGCCCGTTTTGTGGTTTTGCACTTTAGGGGTCGTTGGTTTATTGCCTTTGACATAGATGTATAGCGAGGATTGCTTTATATAGGCATTGCCAGCAGTATCGATAAATTGAATTTGGGCATACTTGAGCCTTTCTGCAAGGCTGGTATTTACGTAGTCAGTGACAAGCAGGCCAGGATTTGATCCCGGTAATTGCTTTACTTGATGAACGATTGAGTTTAGGTTGTTGTTGGTGAGTTGTTTTTTTATTACACCAATAAATTTTTTAGCGACATCGAATAGTTGCAGGGGAGTATCAATACCTGGCTTATCATGGTGGCTTCTTTGCTCTATAATTTCAAAAGTCAACCCAGTTTCATGATGAAAAGCCTCTAATGCGTTTTCAAGAAGTTGTTTTTGTGCTGCTGATTTCTTCATGTTTTCTTTTAGTGTTTGTAGATAGCTAGTTGTTCACTAGTTTACTCTGTTCAATAATAATGAACAAGCGGTTTTTATGAACAGATTGCTTTAAAGTTCTTTTTCATCTTACTTGATATTGTAATTCCCCCAAAAAAGGAGTTCGGGGTCAGAGTAAGGACTTGCATAAGCCTAAAACCACTCGTCATTGCGAGGAGCGTAGTGACGTGGCAATCCATACATAAAGACATTCACTACGAAGCCACGAAAAAATAAAACCACTCGTCATCATCGCGCTTGACGCGGTAATCCCTCTTTGCCGCGTGAGATCCCCCGGTCAAGCCGGAGGATGACGGTGGGCGTGTATACCGCTATATCTACTTGGAACATAATAAATGTACTAAATGCTTTACAATTATTGTTTAGTACCAATAATTTATAATGTTTGACACAGGCGTTTTGAATATAAACATGAATTATCAAGTGTTGGGTGAGCAGGTGGCGAGACTGCGTAAATTGCAAAAACGTTCTCAGCAAAACTTGACTGTTGCTGTAGGTATTTCTCGTGCGACACTGAATGTATTGAAAAAAGACCGTTCTGTCGAGATTGAAATCCGTAACATGATGAGCGTTTTGCAATATTTTAATCACGAACTCTGTGTTAAGTAAAAGCCTCAATTCCCGACATTTGCAGAGCTTAAACATGAATAATGCGTTAAGGTGGTCGTGGCCGGTGTTGGGGCAGGGGCGATCATGAAAAGCCAATCTGAATTTGTTTTTAACTATTTCCAAATACCAAACCAGAACAGTTTGTCTCGCTCAATTTAGCAATGGCTTAAGAGAGCTGTCAGAAAGATGAAGGCTTACGATCAGAACGAATCAATGATTGGAATTTATTATGAATGCGTATGTTGCCAAAAATTGAGTTAATCCAGGCCTCAGACCGGTTGTGTTTGATGTTGACTGGGGATTGGACGGTAGCGAATTTAACGTCCATCGCTTGGCCGACTCTGCCTGAGCGCACATCAGATCAAGTGATTGAGGTAGAGGCGGTCGAAATAGGCCGGTTGGATACCAGTGGCGCTTGGGCGTTGCAACGTTTTCTATTGTCACAAGAAACATCACAAACATTATCGCAAAGATACCAACCGGCAAATGCAAACGTGGGGGTCAGTTCAGCGGATGCGCCGAAACAGCCGAAGTCATCAGACTTGCCCGAGGCGGTATTAAGCTCGATTGTGTGGCGTAATTTGACGCCGCAGTATCAAGCGGTGTTTGAGTTGGTGAGCGCGCATATAGGGCAAAGCCAAGCCAGCGTAAAGCCACAAACTCGCTGGCCTTTGGCGCGTTTAGGGCGTTGGAGCATCGAGCTAAGACACAGTGTTAAAAGCGTGTTGCAGTTTATTGGCGGTTTGGCGGTTGAAATGGGGCGTTTAATCGCGTCTCCCAGTCGTTTTAGAATGAAAGAGTTTACCAATCAACTCGAAGAGGTGCTGATTCTGGCGCTGCCATTGGCATTCTCTATGATGTTTTTATTGGGGATTGTCTTCAGCTATCTGCTTGGCTTACAGGCGAAACAGTACGGCGCCAACATTTTTGTAGTGGACGGTTCCATTTTAGCTTTGTGCCGTGAACTCTCGCCGGTGATTGTCGCCATTTTAGTCGCTGGGCGTTCGGGGGCGGCTATGACCGCTCAGCTGGGAACCATGAAAGTGTATGAAGAGATCGACGCCATGAGCGTGCTGGGATTATCCCCGACGGCAGTCTTGGTGATTCCGCGCATATTAGCCTTGGTGATTGCTTTGCCACTGTTAGTGTTTGTGGGAGATGTGGCGGGTATTTTAGGCAGTATGTTGGTGGCAGCGGGTCAATTAGACATTACGCCCACGGTGTTTATTCACCGGATGGAGGCGGTGTTTGAGATGAAAACATTGTTAATTGGGCTCTTAAAAGCCCCTGTGTTTGCGGTTTTTATTGCCATTATTGCCAGTTACATGGGGCTAAATGTTGCCAGAGATGCGCGCAGTATTGGTTTAAACACTACCTCAACCGTGGTGCAGAGCATTGTGGCGGTTATTCTGTTGAATGCCGTCATCGCCATCACCTTAGTTGAGTTGGGGATTTAGCATGTCGAAGAGTGTTTCGAGCAGTATGTCGAACAAAACGTTGATTGAGGTAACGGATTTAGTCACCCGTTTTGGCAGCAATACGGTTCATAATGGCGTGAGTTTTCGCGTTAATCGTGGTGAAGTGGTGGCGTTAATTGGCGGCAGTGGCAGCGGTAAATCTGTTTTAATGCGTGAAATGGTGGGTTTGATTCGGCCAACCGAAGGTCAAGTCAAGCTGTTTGGACAGGGGGTTTGGCAAGCCGAGGCGTCACAATTGAGTGTCTTGCGCCAACGTTTTGGCATGCTGTTTCAAGACGGCGCACTGTTTTCGTCCATCAGTGTCGAGCGCAATGTGGCCACGCCTCTGTTTGAACATACCGATTTACCTGAAGAAGATTGTTTACAATTAGCGCGTTTAAAACTTTCGATGGTGGGCTTACCCGCGTCGGCGGCGCAGAAAATGCCCAATGAGTTGTCGGGCGGTATGCGAAAGCGAGTGGCTTTAGCGCGGGCGATGGCGCTGGATCCAGAGTTGTTGTTTTTAGACGAACCGACGTCAGGTTTGGATCCTATTTCGGCCCGTGAATTTGACCACTTGCTGCGAACCCTTGCCGATAACTTGGGTTTGACGGTGTTTTTAATCACCCACGATTTGGACACTTTGTTGGGCATTATGGACCGAGTGATTGTGTTAGCCTCCGGCAAGGTTTTAGGAGATGGCACGGTGGAAGAGATTAAAAAGATTACCGACCCGTGGTTGGTCGCTTATTTAAATGCACGCAGTTAAACCGGTCAAATCATGAGCGTTAAACAGACAGTGCCGTACGCGAATGTTAAAAGGAGTGTTTATGGAAAATGAAGCGCGTTATACCTTTGTGGGCAGTATTGTGCTTTTATTGTCTGCTTTGCTGGTGGTCAGCCTGGTCTGGTTGATGGGGGGAACAGATAAAACGGAGTATCGTTCATATTCGGTCTACTTTCATAAGCAATCTATGGATGGCTTAGAGATTAAAAGCGCCGTAAAGTTGCGGGGTGTTAAGGTGGGCGGGGTGACTGATTATAGTTTTGTAAAGGGCTCTAAAGGCGCGGTTCGGGTCAATATAAAAGTCGACCAAAACACACCCATTCACGAAGACACTACGGCGCTGATCAGCCGAAACTTGATTACCGGCATTGCCACGGTTGAACTGGTCAACGGGGAAGGCGACAGTGGCAGTAAGTTATTGACCAAAGTGACCGAGGGTGAGCGCTACCCATTGATTCAAGAGGGCAGTTCTGGTTTGGATAAGGTGACGACCGACGCCACCAAAGTGGTAGAGAGCAGCTCTGAGATGCTGGATAAGATCAACCTCTTGTTGAACGAGCAGAACCGTGAGTCGATCGCCGCTATTTTACAGAATACCGCACAATTTTCGGAGCAGTTGGTGCAGCAGCACGCCGGTTTTATGAATACGCTCAAAAGTTTTGAACGCGCTGCACTGCAAATCAACCAAACTGCCGCCACTCTAAACCAGACGACGTTACGTTTAGAAGGCGAATTTAATCAACTTAGCGACACGGGACAGAAAGCACTGCAACAAGTTGGAGAGAGTTTTACAGGGATTCACCAGCAATCCGCGGTACTCTCACAAGAGGTGCAAGTGTTGAGTCGTACGGTGCAATCTGAGTTAAAACAGATGGCACAAGATGTCCATGATGTCAGTGATTCACTGACCAGCACCAGTCAGCGTTACGCCAATCCCAGAGCGTTGTTGTTGAATAGCAGCACACCGCCTGTGGCGCCAGGAGAGTAATATGCAACGATTCGTTTTTTTTGTAACCCTTAGCAGCTTAAGTTTTTTAAGTGGCTGCAGTGTCTTGGGCGGCGTTTCAAGTGGTGGCCCAACGGTGACCACTTATGTGCTTAATTCAACGCTTAATGAGTCGTCCGGTGAGCTGCGCGAAGATTCGGCCAATGAACCGAGCCGTGAATCGAACAACAAAGCGAACAAGAAAACGAACAGGGATGACATAACGCACTCAGACGACGCCTTCTCCAATCGGTCCGCAACCCGTTTGGCGTTAGCGCGAATTCGCAGTTCCAGTTTTGATGATCGCGACAGTTTGGTGTTTGCCCATCAAGAAAACACCCGGGCAACTTATCAATACGCTCAGTGGAGTGAAAAACCCAGCCGCCGTCTTGATGAGTTAGTGTTTGCGCACTTAGAGCAGAGCGGCCTTTATCAAACACTGGTCCCTGCCAGAGCGAATGTAAGAACACAACATCTGTTAGTCAGTGAATTATTAGAGTTTTACCACGACGCGACACAATCACCAGGCCTGGTGAATGTCAAAATGCGCTTTAGTTTGTACGATCAATCCACCGCTACGCTTTTAAGCCGTAAAACGCTCCACACACAGTCCAAATTGCAGCAGTTTGATGCGCCAAGTGCTGCGGTCGCTTTTAACCAAGCCACTGCAAAGTTGTTAGCGGAGTTGTCTTTTTGGTTAGAACAGGTGTCGTTAAAGCGTTAGCTTTTTGGATCACGAGTCATAATCATAAATTATAAAAAATACAGATGGTCGTTATTAAAAATGAATGCGTTTACTTTAGAAGAGTACCAACAGTTCCACCTCAACCAAGAGAGAGTGCAGCACTGTTATCAAGAAAAATGGTTTAAAATTTTTGTGCCGAGCTCTTATGAAGGGCTTGAGCTTTCGATGGCGCAAGGCTGCCAAAAACTTTTGAGTGTCGCTGAAATTCAGGGTGGTTTAGGCTGGACGGTCAATTTAGGAGCGGGCGCCAAT
>CAZVPH010000099.1:0-6901 GCA_964628125.1 uncultured Thiosulfatimonas sp.
TTTTAAATAAATGGGGCGGCCGTTGTCTAGGCTGATGATAATGTCGCCCACATCGCGCGCATTGCCCAAAAACCCATTAACGCGAATCAACTGGTCTTGGTTGTTATTAACCATTGATCCCACCGGCATTGAGACGTTACTGCCTAACAGCATCTCACTGATGGTGTCTAAAGACATCCCTGTTAGCGAGATTTTTTGTGGATCCAGCCAAACATTGACCGCGCGCTGTTCGCCCCCAACGACTTCCGTAAACGAGACTCCTGGAATATTTCGTAGATTCTCAACCAGCTTGAGTGAAACGTCTCGCAGATCGTAACCGGACAACTCACTGGACGTAACCGCCAAGGCCATAATCGGCACGTCATCGACGTTGATCGGTTTTACAATGGGTTGCTGCGTATCCGGCGGCATTTTATCCATGTTTTGCATCAGCTGGTTATAAACCTTAACCAAACTGTCTACTTGGTTCTCGCCCACTTCAAACTGAACGGTGACCACACCGAAGTCATTGCCGGCGTAGCCAAACGTGTGATCTACTCCGGGCAAGGCGCTTAAAATCGTTTCGAGTGGTTTGACCACCATGTTTTCAACTTCTTCGGGCGTTGCGCCGCCTTTCGGCACAATAATATTCGCCGCGGGCACTACTATTTGTGGATTGTATTCACGTGGCGTAATTAAATACGCCATCATGCCTGCCAACGTGATGGCAATGACAATCATCATGGTGATTTTTGAGTGAATAAAAGCGGTGGCAATTTTGCCTGCAATATTCATCTCTGGCTCAACCGGCCTTTTCTCTGTTTTTTGATTTTCAGACATCGTTACGCCCCTTTACCAGACGTGACAACCGTGACCACTGAAACGCCCCCTTCAGCCTCGTTGCTCATGCTCATTTCTGGCGCGCCTTGAACGTCCTGATTGATCACTTCAATAATGTCGCCGTTCAACATGCTCTCATTATTATCAATCACCACCTGCTCGGCTAAGGCCAGGCCTGCTTGAATTTCAGTACGATCGCCGATGGTTTGACCCGTGCGCACCATGCGAAAGAAGGCTCTGCCACTTTCATTTACAAACACCCCTTCAATGCCTGCACGATTGAGCACGGCCGACGTCGGCACCATAATCGTTTGACGCAGATCACGTTTAAAACTCACGCGCGCAAAGGTTCCACTGTTGACATTATTGAGCAGTGGCAAACTGAGCTTGACCGTATGGGTACGTGTTTTCGGATTAGCCGAGCTCACCAAGGTGTAAACCGTACCGACTAAAGGCTCGGGCTGGCCGTCCACCACGACACTCGCCTCATCGCCCATTTTAATCACTGCAAACAACTCACCCCCCACCTCGGTACGCACAATTAAAGACGCCGCGTTTTCGATGACCACAATCGGCTTGCCAGGCGACGCTAAGTCCCCAGCGACCGCCATTTTATCGACGATAACCCCATCAAAAGGGGCTTTGACGTTGGCGTAATTTAACTGCTCACGCGCTTGATTTAAGGCCGACTGACCTGCGGCGACATTTTGTTGCGCCACGCTGTATTGCAAGCGCACCTTGTCAAATTGTTGCTTGGAGACGGAATCCTCTTTGTAGAGTTGCGTAAAGCGGTCATAGTCGAGCTTGGCATCTTTTAAGCCAGCAAGCGCTTGCTGATAGCCCGCATTTGCTTGGACGATTTGGCTTTTAATGTCAGCTGAATCGATGCTGAACAGCAGTTGACCTTGCGTAACCTTTTGGCCAACCTGAACTTCTAAGCCTTTTATATAACCAATTAAGCGCGAAGAGATCTGTGCTTTTTGTTCCGGGACAATTGACCCAGGCACCACGGCCATCAGTGGCACCTCACCCAATTCAACGGTTTGCACGTTGGCTTTAATGGTTTGTGCGGTATCAACTTTCGCCTGCTCCGCCTCTTCTGTACAGCCCACTAATCCTAGTGTGACAACCAGCAGTGACGCGGTTAATAACGTAGACATCTGTCTCATAATGTAATCCCTTATTTCTTAAATTTGTTTGTATCGTCTTTAACTCAATGTTTTGACCAGGCCTGGTCAAAACAACTGGAGCCTTACAGCTGGTTAATATTCATTGTTCCAGTGGCCAAACGCAGCTTTGCTTTAAAAACATTGACGTCGTATCTGGCAGAAACCAACTCGGCTCTTGCCTTGTCTAATTGGGTCTGCGTGGCCAGGACTTCCGTCATGGTTGAGACACCGCCTTTATAACGCCTCAAAATCAAATTTTGCGCTTCGTCTGCCTGCTCAACCGCCAACAGGTTGAAGTTGACCTGCTTATTGGCTACTTCCATCTTATGCCATGCGGTTAAAACGTCTAGACGGGTTTTATTCTCTTCGGAACGTAGCGCCGATTTTTTCTCAAGTGCGGCGGCATTGGCCATATCAACCGAACTGCTGGTCACGCCAAAATCGGTGATTTTCCAGGAGAGTACCCCGGCGACCGTATAGGAGTTACTGGCAAAGCCAATGGAGTCATCATTCCAATCCTGGCGCAACATCAGATTAAAGTTTGGATAATAATCCGCCTTGGCGGCGTCTATGGCAAAAGCCGTCGACGCGGCTTCTTTGCGTTTTGCACCCAGTTGTGGATTTTCAGAATAGGCCATGCTCAACAGCTCTTCTACGGATGTGGCGGGCAGCTCTAAATCCGTACGTTCAGCGACATCAAACGCCTCGTCAGCCGACAAGTTCATCAACATTTTTAGCGTGTCTAATGCAATTTTCTCTTGACCTTGCGCTTTTAGCAGCGCCACTTCTGCCGACGCCTGATTGACTCTGGCGGTCAAAAACTCTGAACGCACTACCACGCCTTGTTCCACTAAATTTTGCGTGGTGCGCACAAACTCATCTGCGGTTAACTTGGCTTGTTTGGCAACATTAATATAGGAGCGCGCTGCGTGTACGGCTTCATAGGCTTGATAGACGTTAAAGGTCAGATATTGCTGCATCGCGATATCACCCTGACGTGCCGCTTGAATCATCTCGGCCGCTTGCTCTTCGTAACTGGTGATTTTGCCGCCGTTCCAAACGGGCAGTAACATCTCGATACGGGTGTTGAAATCACTGTGGGATTTTGCTTCGTTTAAGCCTTTTGGTTGATAGCCAAAATTTCCAGTTTGAGCGCCAGGTTCATTCAACCCGAAATCCGACACCGCCGCTTGACGTTGTTGCAACTTCATTCCAAACACACCCAAAGCATTATCGGTATTTGAACCGGTCATGGAGAGGGTGATTTGTGGCATACGGCTCGCTTCTGCTCTTCCCAATGCGGACTCTGCTTGTTGAATCCGCGCGGCACTGACGTCCATTTCTGGGTTTTGATTCAGCGCACTTTCCACACATTTTTTAAAACTGTAAACCTCTGCATGCGCTGACAACGCGAAGGTAGAGGCAAGCGCCAACATTAAAGCCGGTAACTTCCGTTTGAATCCATTAACTTGTTTCATTTTTGCTCCAAAGAACTCAGTTTTAAACCTTAAACCACGTCGTTTTTTCAACTTAAAAAGGCCCTAAAAACCTCGTTAAATCAAATTTGACTTTGCAATCCGTCAAACGAATCCGTACGTATTTAATCTTTACAAGAATATCGATAAGTGTGTCGCTACACAACTCTATTAGCACATAAGAATTTTCTAATATTACGCATTATAAGCATTTAAAGCCAAACATCAATATAAGCAAACACTTATATCAAAGAATTACGAGAAGCTGCGAAACGCTCCAATCATCCACTTAGGCTATCCAAACTTGGAGAACAGCAACGCTGCTGAACGAACACGCATAAACTTAGTGTGAGTAGGCGAGCCGAATAACGGATCTCAACCAAATCAGCTCGCCATGAAAAAAGTGGCTGGCGTCTGCACGCCAGTAGATGTCCGGTTGAACTTCGCCCGAGAGTGCCCAGTGTGCAATCTCAACCGCCGGGACCACCTCATCCTGCCCACCTTGAACCAATACCCAAGGCGCTTGCAACGGATGCATCGCAGAAAAATCATACAGGCCAACCGGCGGTGCCACCGTACAGAGTGCATCGACGGCTAACGATTCATTGAACAGCTTATAGGCGCGGAGCAGCACATAACTGCCGAACGAAAATCCTGCCAAGGTTAAGTGGGTGCTTTTAAAACGAGCCTTTGCCCACTCAACCACCTGCAACAGATCTTCCAACTCGCCCACACCGTGATCATGCACGCCAGAACTCTGGCCAACCCCTCTAAAATTATAGGCGACGGTAATATAGCCTAACGTTTGAAACGCTCGCTCCAGTGTGGTCACCACCTTATTGTTCATGGTGCCGCCGTGCAAAGGGTGTGGGTGACTCAAGACCACTAACTTAATAGTGTCAGGCTTAATAGCTGCAGGGTCTGCCATGTCATTTGAACGAACGACTGCTTTGGAACCCTCACTGACCTGGACTTCTTTATAGCGCACCTCAATCTGACCGGTCTCGTCATCCAACCTACTCAGATGACTCTGTCCACTCTCTCCTTTCTGCCCGTCCTGCCCATTCAGTCCTGGCGGCCTTGCTCGACTTGGAATTAATTCGGTAACGGCTTTCGTATTCACACCTCTCTCCTTTTTGCTCTTAACGCTGTCAGCAGTTGCCTTAACTGAACGACTCATATTTACACACTCATATATATAGAGAGTATGCAGCGGTGGTAAGAAACTTACCAAACTCGCGGGTATAATCTAATTTAACCAATATAATTCAACCAATTTACCCCTGTTTAAGGTTCGCGAAATCATTGTCCAACCTCGTCGGTTTTCTCTTTCTTTTTCTCTTAAAAGGTCAACCAGGCACGTTTACAAACCACCACTTCAATCGTATTCTAAACACGCTATTGAGTGCAACATTACAACATTACAACATTACAAGATGACAACACGACCTAGGAGATCAAACATGACTTCAACATGGTATTAAACATGAGAGTAGCACGACATTAACAACGACACATTAACAACGTCATTAAAAAGGACATTAGCAACCACTCTCTCCAACTTCCCTACTCTAATTTAACAAGGCGCTGGCCATGACCCCTCAAAAAACCATTATCATTGACGACGCAATCCCGTTTGCCAACGCCATGTTTTCACATCTCGGCAAAATCGTTACCTTACCAGGAGCAGAGATTGACACCCAAGCGGTACAGCACGCGGACGCCTTAATAGTACGCTCACGTACACAAGTAAACGCCAAACTGCTTGCAGGCAGTTCTGTTCGCTTTGTGGGGAGTACCGTGGTGGGCTTAGACCATATTGACCAGGCCTGGTTAAAACGGAATCAGGTTGAATTTTACTCAGCTCAAGGCTGCAATGCGAACTCGGTCGCCGAATTTGTCATCAGCGCACTGTACGATCTGGCCGAAGCCAAACAGTTTGATCTTACCCAAAAAACCTTAGCGATTATTGGTGTGGGGCACGTTGGCCGCCTAGTGCATGAAAAAGCCACTCTACTGGGGATAAAGTGCCTGCTCAACGATCCGCCGAGAGCGCGTCAAGAACGCCAAGAAACCCTCGACTCTAAAACGATCGACCCCAGAACAATAGACCTCAAAACAATAGACTCTCAAGCCGACAGCGCATTCACAGACCTTGAAACTTGTCTTACCGCAGACATCATCACCTTTCACACCCCACTGACCTACGAAGGCGAAGACGCTACTTACGATCTGCTCTCTGCGGAACGGCTGTTAAAGATTCAGCCGCATCAAATCCTGGTCAATGCCGCCCGCGGCGGTGTGATCAATGAGGACGCCTGGAGCAAAACCCAAACTTTAGCCAATGTGATCGACTGCTGGGAGAACGAGCCGCTTATCTCGCAAGCCCTGTATCAAACTGCGTACCTGGCCACACCTCACATTGCCGGCCACTCATTAGACGCAAAAGTGGCGGGCAGTCACATGGTTTATCAAGCCCTCTGCCAGGCCTGGGGAGTTAAAGAACAGCATCAATGGCAACAACAACTGCCCGCCCTTCCAGACGAAATTAAGCTTGAGCATGAGACCGGATCAATACAAACCACCCTGCACAACCTCTTTAAAAAAACCCACGATCTTCACGCCGATGACCAAGCAATTCGTGCCAACACCCTGCAAGAGATCCATTATAAATACGAATTATACCGCCGTAACTTTCCCACCTACCGTGAATGGCACCGCCACTCAGTAAGTAAATTAGTGCATAGTAAAGTCGCTAAGGTGTTAGAATCACTAGGATTTGTGACCTATCAGTAAAACTTAATATTAGAGTATCAGTATTTCTTAATAAGTTTTAATTATTAGACACCAAAAATAATCGCATTGCTTTTCACTTTAGAAGCAGTAATCTAGGGCTCGACAATAGATAAAAAACAGAGTTCTAGCTCAAATTAACGGAGAAAAAAATGAAATTATCCAACTTATTCAAAGCAGGAATTTTAGCGGCAACGGTCGCGACGCTTTCTGGCTGCGGCACCATGAACGCCATCAGCAACCTAAACGACGGTGCTGGTGGAACCTTTATGCAAATCTGGGACAAATGGGTTGAAGCCGACGGCGACATCGCAAGCGCTGCCATGTGGGAAGTGAAAGTAGACGAAGGCGTCTCGCTGGAAGACGTTATTGATGCCGTTAACGCCGTCAGCGTCAACGCCAATATTCGTAACGTTGGCGAACTGCCTCTATCCGACGAACTGCTGGGTCGCGGCATCGAATCCGGTGTGATTCACGTCATGTCTTTCTGTAACCCAGAAACAGCACGTAAAATGGTTGACTTCTCACCTGCCATGGCCGGTTTTTTACCGTGTCGCGTCACCATCGTTGAGCAAGAAGATGGCTTACACCTATACACCATGAACATGGACATGGCGATTAAAATGGGTAAAAAAATGCCACCAG
>CAZVPH010000100.1:0-6858 GCA_964628125.1 uncultured Thiosulfatimonas sp.
TGTTCGCATCGCTCATTTAATCGATTGTCGTTCGTTGGCAGCCGCAAATAGTTTCAAGTAACCGCCACTCTTTACCGCTCAACAAAAAAGGATCTTTTCAAATGAACACGTCATCAGAAACCTTTGAATATATTAAGTTTTTCAATCAAATTCGTATCGAAGACATCCCTTCTGTGGGGGGTAAAAATGCCTCGTTAGGTGAAATGTATCAAGCGCTGACGCCCAGCGGAGTCTTAGTGCCAAATGGCTTTGCCATCACCGCGCAAGCCTATCACGCGCTATTAGCCGAAAATAATCTGCTAGACACACTCCATCAAATTATCGACCCGTTGGATAAACACGACATTGCCGACATCGCCGATTTAGCGCGTCGTGGCGAACAAGCGCGTGAGCTGATTTTTAACGCGCCACTGCCGGCGAACATTCAAGCCGAGATACTTCAAGCCTACGCACTCTTAAAATCAGAGTTTGCCGATGATATCAGCTTGGCCATTCGCAGCTCAGCCACCGCTGAAGATTTACCCACCGCGAGTTTTGCGGGTCAGCAAGAGACTTTTCTAAATGTAAACGGTGAAGAAGCACTTTTAAACGCTTGCAGAGGCTGTTTTGCCAGCCTATTTACTGACCGCGCCATCCACTACCGTGTGCGTAATGGCTTTGATCATTTCAGTGTTGGTCTCTCGATTGGTGTCCAAAAAATGGTGCGTTCTGACCTTTCCGCGTCTGGCGTAATCTTCTCTATTGATACCGAGACAGGCTTTAAAGATGCGGTCTTTATTACCTCTGCTTACGGCTTAGGTGAAAATGTCGTGCAAGGAGCAGTGGAGCCAGATGAGTTTTATGTGCACAAACCGACGTTTGAACTCGGTTATCGCAGTGTTCTAAAGCGTCATTTAGGGCGTAAGAAAATAAAAATGATTTACGCCGAGGACGCTTCGGAAACGCCAGTTGTGAACATTCCAACTCCGGCCGAACAGCAATCCCAATACTCAATCACTGATGACGAGGCTCTAGAGCTTGCAGGCTACGCCATTCAGATTGAGAACTACTACTCTGAACACGCTGGCCACCACAAACCCATGGACATTGAGTGGGCTAAAGATGGCATAGACGGCCGTTTGTATATTGTGCAAGCACGTCCTGAAACGGTCACCTCACAGGCCAGCGCCACCACCTTGAAAACCTATGAAATTGACATTTCTAACCAACCTGACCTATTGATTGAAGGGCGTTCTATCGGCCAGAAAATAGCCTATGGCCAAGCACATGTTATTGAAAACGTCGTGAATATTGAACAATTTAAAGCCGGTGAAGTCTTGGTCACCGACATCACCACACCCGATTGGGAACCAGTTATGAAGCTCGCCTCCGCCATTGTTACCAATCGTGGCGGACGAACCTGCCATGCGGCGATCATCGCCCGCGAACTTGGTATCCCGGCGATTGTTGGCTGTGGCGATGCCACCACCGTCTTAAAGCACAACCCAAATGTAACGGTCTCCTGCGCACAAGGCGAAGCGGGCAAAGTTTACGCAGGCGAAGTGCCGTTTCGAGTGATTGAGACCGACCTCAGCCAACAACCTGCGCCCAAAACCGAAATGATGCTTAATCTGGGCAATCCAGATTTAGCCTTTCAAACCAGTTTTTTACCCAACCAAGGGGTGGGTTTAGCGCGCATGGAATTTATTATCAATCAATCGATTCAAGCGCACCCTTTGGCATTGCTCAATCCAGAAAAAGTGACTGACCTTGTTCAAAAACAACAAATTCTTGAGCTAATTAAAGGTTACCCATCTGGAAAAGCTTTTTTTATTCAAAAGCTCGCCGAAGGCATTGGCACCATTGCAGCAGCTTTTTACCCAAAACCGGTATTGATTCGCTTGTCAGATTTTAAGTCAAATGAGTACGCCAGTTTAATAGGCGGCGAACAATTTGAACCCAAAGAAGAGAACCCAATGCTTGGTTTTCGCGGTGCATCGCGTTACAGCTCAGAACTGTTTGAACCAGCGTTTGAACTTGAATGTAGTGCGATTAAGCAGGTCCGTGAGCAGATGGGGTTAGACAATCTCATCGTGATGGTGCCTTTTGTGCGTCGAGTCGACGAAGCCAAACAAGTTGTCGAGACCATGGCGAAATATGGCTTACGTCGGGGAGAAAATGGATTGAAGCTCTATATGATGTGTGAAATTCCCAATAACGTTTTAGAGATTGACAATTTTGCACCCTTATTTGATGGCATTTCCATCGGAACCAATGATTTAACCCAGCTGGTTCTGGGGGTGGACCGCGATTCGGAGCTGGTCGCGTACAACTATGATGAGCGTGACAATGGCGTCAAAAAGATGATTCAGTGGGCGATTGAAGGCGCAAAACGCAATGGTTTACACAGTGGTGTCTGTGGTCAAGCCCCGTCGGATTACCCTGAAATGGCGCAATTTTTTGTAGAGCTCGGTGTGGATTCACTGAGCCTAAATCCAGACAGTCTGCTCGCGACCAGTCGGATTGTTTGGAAGTATGAAAACCGTCTGGAACAAAAATAGTCCCGACAATCTAAACGAACACCGCTGGTCATTCAATAGACTGATTCCCAGAAACTAAGCAGGCCTGGTCAACTCTCGGTTCACCAGGCCTGCTTGGTTTAGACGATTTAAACTTACCGTTTAAATCACTCCGCTATAACACCTTGAAAAAATGTTTTTAGGGCTTCTTTGCCAGCAAAGTACTGCGTCTCAACAAACTCATGGTCCACCACTTTATAAACCGACACTTGCTCCTGGTTTCTCGGCCAACCGGCTGTTGTTTCGCCCTCTTTGTCTAAATAGACCTTAAACGGCAGATCTTGCATTTTTGGAATCGCAAATAGCTTAATGATAAAGTCCGGCATGACTGAAATATCGGCGACATACAGCATATTATGGCGTTGTAAATCCGTTAACTCTAACTCAATTAAGCTGTCTTTCACCCATTGAACACCGTCTCTGTGACTAGAAAAAATTAACCATTGAGTCTCAGCGGAAACAGTGTGTGTCGTGCCCCATTGATCCTCAAAATTGACGTCTTGTACACTGATGGCTGCGTAACTTAATGAGACAAAGCTGCACATCGCAAGCGTCAGTATCGCTTTTTTTAACATTTTTTTCATGAGCTTTTTTCCTAATATTTAATGTATCTACTTTATTTTTGCTTCATGTTTATTTGGGGCAGTGTCTATAAAGTCTTTCACGCGTTCACTGTTCTTTTATTCTTTAAAAACAGAAAAAGCCATTTATAAAATGGCTTTTTCATTCACTTCTATAACTTACAAGTGTAAGTTATAGTTTTTTTGTACAGTAGTAGAAGTCAACACAGTCATACTCACCTGACGCCATACGCGCTTTCGCTTCATCAATTGTCTCAGGTGGTGGCACAATTACATCATCACCTGGCTGCCAACCTGCAGGCGTTGCGCACGCATGTTTGTCTGACGTTTGCATCGCTTTAATCACGCGTACAAACTCATCCATACAGCGACCGTTGCTCATAGGATAGTACATCATTGCGCGTAGCTTACCTTCTGGATCAATCATAAAGGTTGCACGAACCGCAGAGGTATCGGCGGCACCAGGGTGAACCATGCCGTAAGTTTTAGCGACCTTCATGTCTAAGTCCGCGATGATTGGGAACTCTAAGTCAACTCCAAACTTCTCTTTAACGTTTAAAACCCATGCGTTATGAGAGTGGTGAGAGTCTATTGAAAGTCCTAATAATTCACAGTTAAGCGCGTCAAACTCAGGTTTACGTTTTTGAAAGGCAATAAATTCTGTGGTACAAACTGGTGTAAAGTCTGCTGGGTGTGAGAATAGAATTAGCCATTTTCCTAGATAGTCACTTAACGTTTTGCGGCCGTGCGTCGTCGAAGCGTCAAAGTCTGGTGCAGCTTCATTTAAACGAGGTAGAGAGATTACTTCAGCGTTTTGATTTTCCATTTTATTCTCCAATAGGTTGAATAGTCATAAAATTATCTTTCCCATCAGTTAGTTTCCCTGATGACTTGGGAGTACTATAGCCCTGAACAGCTGGACAATCCAATTGATTAAAAACCAATTATCGATAGTTTTTGACTATCACCAATCCAGCTCGAATCGTAACGGCAAGCGATAGCGCTCGCAAATTGCCACACTTAATGTTCTAAGCTATAAGTATTTAAACATAGATAAAACCTCAAATGACTGAAAAATCGTGACTGTTGATCCCAGTGAGCCACATCGGCTCAAACCAAATTGGTTCAAAGCGTCTAATGTAACTCAACAAACGACTCTCCGCCCTCTTTCTTCTCCGCTACAATGCGTGCCCACAGGTCGTATTCGTCGGCGGCGATAATCTCCACCATCACAAACTGTCCTGGCTGAAGATGAAAAGCGTCTTCAATAAAGACCAACCCATCAATCTCAGGCGCGTCCGCTGGCGAACGCGCAATCGCGCCTTGCTCGTCAATCTCGTCGACCAACACTTGCATAGTTTTGCCAACTTTTGCCTGCATTTTTGCGGTACTAATCCGCTGCTGTGTTTGCATAAAACGGTCGTAACGCTCTTGTTTTATCGCATCCGGAACCGCTTCCGCAATCTCATTGGCAACCGCACCGGTCACCGGTGAGTATTGAAAACAGCCCACGCGATCTAACTGCGCCTCTTCTAAGAAATCCAATAAATCTTGAAATTCTGCTTCGCTCTCTCCCGGAAAGCCAACAATAAAAGTCGAGCGAATCGTTAAATCAGGCACCGCTTGACGCCATTTCTTAATGCGCTCTAAAGTTTTCTCGACATTGCCGGGACGTTTCATCGCTTTTAAAATACGTGGATTGGCATGTTGCAATGGCATATCTAGATAAGGCAGTATTTTTCCTTCGGCCATTAAAGGAATCACCTCTTCGACGTTCGGATAAGGATAGACATAGTGCAGGCGTACCCAGAATTCTCCCACACCACCCAGCTCGCCCAAAGCTTCAGAAAGCCCTGTCATGGAGGTTTTGGTGGGACGCCCTTCTGCAAACTCAGTTTTATATTTTACATCGACTCCGTAGGCGGCGGTGTCTTGAGAGACGACTAACAGCTCTTTTACTCCAGCCTCTTTCAAACGTTTTGCCTCACTGAGAACACCCCCCACCGCTCGACTGACAAGATCACCACGCATGGAAGGAATGATGCAAAAAGTACAGCGGTGGTTACATCCTTCGGAGATTTTCAAATAAGCGTAATGTTTGGGGGTCAGCTTAATGCCTTGTGGAGGTACTAAATCAACAAACGGATTGTGCGCCGGCGGTGCGATGACATTGTGAACTGCAGTGACCACTTCTTCATAGGCTGCAGGTCCTGAAACCGCCAGTACTTTGGGATGCACTGCAGTAATTTCGTCCGCTCTCGCGCCTAAACAGCCCGTCACGATGACCTTGCCGTTTTCCGCCAAAGCTTCACCAATGGTGTCCAGCGACTCTTGAACCGCACTGTCGATAAAACCACAGGTATTGACAATGACGGCATCGGCGTCCTCGTAGCGATTCGTGAGCTGATACCCTTCGGTTCTCAGTTGCGTCAAAATACGCTCGGTATCGACCGTTGCTTTTGGACAGCCTAAGCTGATGACGCCGATCGTGGGGTGCTCTATAGACATGTTGTTTCTCTCGTTCATTCAATTTCGGGTATTTTAACTGATTCCCTGTCAGAGACAGAGAAATTACACTTAAGAGTGTTACACGGTTTTTAATGACAGTCATAATCTCGTCTAAACCCACTCTTTCAGAAATTTTAAGGGGCATTAAAAGTGACATTAAAAGGACACGCTGATGGATACAGCGGCTTTGGACAAGCTGCCCAGCCTGGTTTAAAACAAAACAAATAGACAGGATTTAAGGCGTGTTTAAAATTCAAATATAAAAAAACCTAGCAGGCCTGGTCGGTTTGCTAGGTTCTTTGTATTCCAACAACGCAGCTTAATCTGCGTTAAATTGAGTGGCTGTTACGTTAGCCAAGCTGACTTACAAGTTTAAGCTGATCAACGAGACCAATTTATCGTCTTCAATCGGGGTGACTTTAAAGTTAAAGCTTTTCACCAATTTAAGCATACCTTTGTTGTCGTTAAACACCTCACCGACCATTAGTTTGAGCCCTTTAGAGGTTGCGTGGCTGATTAAATAGCCTAACAACAGCTCACCTAAACCCAACTTTTGATAATCGTCTCTGACCACTATCGCCATTTCGCACGAGCGCCCATCGGGGTTCGTAGTATAACGTGCCACGGCGATCTCGATGGTTTCTGCTTGGTCATTTTCGGTGGTCATAATAAACGCCATTTCTCGATCGTAATCAATCTGTGTAAAACGCGATAACATCTCCGGGCTGAGCTTTTGTAAATTACCCATAAAACGCATATAACGACTTTTTTCGGACAAGTGTTCAAAAAACTCCCTCTCCAACTTAGCGTCTTCGGGACGAATAGGACGCATGACAACATTTAAACCACTTTTGGTTTGCAACGTCTTAATCAGTTCTGCGGGATAAGGATGAATGGCCATGTGTTGATAAGCGACTTGACGGCCTTCGACAGCGGCGACTCGAATCCGCGCATCTACCGCCATGACACCGCGTTCATCCGCCATAAGAGGGTTGATGTCCAACTCGATGATTTCAGGCAACTGCGACACCATGTCTGATACACGCAGCATCACATTGACAATCGCCGACTGATCAACAGCCGGTTTGCCGCGGAACGCCGTCAACATCTTAGAAACTTTGGTTCTCGAGATCATTCGATTGGCAATAAAGGCGTTTAGCGGTGGCAAACCAACCGATAAATCTTTCAACACCTCTACCATGGTGCCACCG
>CAZVPH010000101.1:0-6762 GCA_964628125.1 uncultured Thiosulfatimonas sp.
GCTCCTTCGTCGTGCTCGTCTCGCTCGGCATCGCCGCCTATGCGACGCTGTCGGGCCTCATCGCGCCGCTGCGGGTCGCGGCTTCCGTCGTCGGCACCGACATTGACCCACAAGCCATCACCGCAAGTCGTCAAAATGCTGAACGCAACCATGAAGCCATCTCTTTTGAGCTGGTCAAAAACTTTGACTCTAACCCGGTGGATCTCTTGGTCGCCAATATTTTGGCCGGTCCGGTCAAAGAGCTGGCGGGGGAATTTATTCGACTATTGAAGCCCGGTGGAACCTTGGTTTTATCGGGTTTACTCGCAAACCAGGCAGAAGGTCTGATCACACACTACCGTGACCTAGGCGTTGAGCTCGACACCTTTGAAACCCAGGAAGAGTGGGGGTTGCTTGCTGGTAAAGTTGCAGGCAAGGTTGTAGACAAGGCGACCATGGAAAATCGAGTTTAAGCATGCACAGCACTGGTCAAGCGCTTTACAAAGCGCAACAGCGTATTGCAAACCACGGCCTGAGCCAAAATAAAGAGCAAAAGCAAAACGACCAGGCCTGGTCGTTTTGCGTTGAGCGTTATAAAGCATGTTAAAAATTGGCGACCATCAATTTGAGCACAACATTGTGCTGGCACCGATGGCGGGCATCACTGACTCGGTTTTTAGAGAGATTTGCCGTCAGAATGGTGCTTGTTACACCCTGGCTGAAATGGTCGCCTCTAAAAAGCAGTTGTGGGAATCTAAAAAATCCTCCACTCGACAAGCGAACCTCTCCGACCCTGAGCCCCGCGCGATTCAGTTGATTGGCACTGACCCAAGCGAACTGGCCGAAGCGGCGGCTTGGCAAGTCTCGCTTGGCGCACAGATTATCGATTTAAACATGGGCTGCCCAGCCAAAAAAGTCTGCAGTGTGGCGGCGGGTTCAGCCTTAATGGCGGACCCTGGACGTGTCACTGAAATTTTTGCTGCTGTTGTCAATGCCGTCCAGGTTCCGGTCACCGTTAAAATCCGCACCGGTACAGACGCTGACAATCGGAACGCACTGCAAATTGCACAAATCGCCCAACAACAAGGCTTGCAAGCGATAACCATCCATGGCCGAACGCGCGACGAAAAATTTCGAGGCCTGGCAGAATACGACACCATCAAAGCTGTTAAACAGGCGATCGACATTCCTGTGATTGCAAATGGCGATATTTGCACCCCCGAACAGGCCGAATTTGTATTAAAATACACTGCTGCAGATGGCGTAATGATCGGTCGAGCCTCGCAAGGCTATCCCTGGGTTTTTCGTGAAATGACACACTACCTTAAAACCGGTGAGTTATTAATGAAACCGACGTTTGAGGAGTTTTACCTAACCATGGTTCAACACCTTTCACAGCTGCACAGTTTATACGGGGAAACCCACGGCGTGAGAGTTGCGCGTAAACACATTGGTTGGTATGGACAACACCTACCCCAAGGATACCTGTTGCGCAAACAGTTTAACCAGCTGCAAACCGCAGAGTCTCAACTGGCCTTGATTGAGGACTTTTTCAACCCTTTATTATTGGCCATGCCCCAAGAAAAAACAGAGCCCAAATGTGAAACCACATTAAACTAGAAGCCGTATTAAATTGATGCATTTAATCTAATCGATAGAATTGACTATTCCATGAGCAGCATAAGTAACATGAGTAAACCTACCGCTAAAAAAACCCACTACTCCTTGAGCGAAAAAGTCACGCACACGCTTGATATTTATTTTGAGACGCTTCAAGAGCAGACCACGTGCGATCTCTATGAGATGGTGATTCAGCAAGTAGAAAAACCCATGCTGGAATTTGTCTTGGCGAAAACCGACAACAATCAAACACAAACCGCGCTTATCTTAGGCATCAATCGCAATACGCTTAGAAAAAAGATGCAGAAATATCAGTTAATTTAAATTTTTAACGTCTGAACAGTTTGCACGCCCAGAGTGTATTTTATTCATTCATCCGCACGCACCCAATGTTTACCAACAGCGCGTTAAAAACCACCCCCTTTTATAAGATCAATTTTAATTTTGGAGAAAGTTTCATGAAACCAGTAGGTCGTGCGCTGATCAGCGTCTCAGACAAGACCGGCATTTTAGAGTTTGCCGAGTCATTAATCGCCATGAACGTTGCGATTCTTTCAACCGGCGGCACCTACCAGGTTTTGTCAGACGCAGGATTAGCGGTGACTGAAGTCTCTGAATACACTGGCTTTCCAGAGATGATGGACGGCCGAGTCAAAACCTTGCACCCAAAAATTCACGGCGGCCTCTTAGGGCGTCGCGGCACCGACGATGCCATCATGGCCAAGCATGGTATTGACGCAATCGACATGGTGGTGGTCAACCTTTACCCGTTTGAAGCAACCGTTGCCAAAGCCGACTGCGCGTTAGAAGACGCTGTTGAAAACATCGACATCGGTGGCCCGACCATGTTGCGTTCTGCCGCTAAAAACCATAAAGATGTCGCAGTCGTCACTGATCCGATGGATTACGCGCGCATTTTAACGGAGATGGCCGAAAACGATGGCCAGTTATCACACGCCACACGCTTTGACCTCGCCATTAAAACCTTTGAACAGACGGCGCGTTACGATGGCGCCATTGCCAACTACTTCGGCACACACTTTAGTGCCGACGAAAGCGACACCTTTCCACGCACTTACAGCACACAATTTGTTAAGCAGCAGTCGATGCGTTACGGTGAGAACCCGCACCAAAATGCCGCGTTTTACACTGAGCGTCACGCTCGCGAAGCCTCTATTTCGACGGCCGAGCAACTGCAAGGTAAAGCGCTCTCTTTCAATAACATTGCCGACACAGATGCCGCTTTGGAGTTGGTGAAAACCTTTGATGAGATCGCCTGTGTCATTGTGAAACACGCCAACCCATGCGGCGTCTCTATCGGTAAAACTTTATTAGAGGCCTATGACCGCGCTTACAAAACCGATCCAACGTCTGCGTTTGGGGGCATTATCGCTTTCAACCGCCAACTGGACGCAGCCACTGCCCAAGCGATTGTTGACCGCCAATTTGTAGAAGTCATTATTGCGCCCACCGTCAGCCCAGAAGCACAGGCAATTATTGAAGCTAAGAAAAACCTACGCTTACTGGCTTGCGGTGAACTCACGGCAGCACAACCTTCGCACGATTTTAAACGCGTTACCGGTGGCTTATTGGTTCAAGACCGAGATTTGGGCATGATCGACGTGGCTGACTTGAAAGTCGTGACCAAGATTGCACCAACCGACGCACAGATGAAAGATTTGTTGTTTGCCTGGAAAGTTGCAAAGTTTGTTAAGTCCAACGCCATTGTCTATGTCAAAGATGGCATGACCATTGGGGTCGGCGCAGGCCAGATGAGCCGTGTCTATTCCGCTAAAATTGCCGGTATTAAAGCCGCCGACGAAGGCCTGGAAGTTCCTGGCTCTGTAATGGCCTCTGACGCCTTTTTCCCCTTCCGTGACGGTATTGACGCCGCCGCCGAAGCCGGCATCAGCGCGGTTATCCACCCAGGTGGTTCGATGCGTGATCAGGAAGTCATCGACGCGGCCAACGAGCACGGCATCGCGATGGTGTTCACCGGCATGCGTCACTTCAAACATTAAAAAACAGTGAAAGAGAAACTAACATGAAAGTATTGATTATTGGTGGCGGCGGTCGTGAGCACGCTTTGGCTTGGAAAACAGCTCATTCTGATAAAGTCAGTCAAGTATTTGTCGCCCCCGGCAATGCGGGAACGGCACTGGAAGCGAATTTAACCAACGTTAATATCGCGGCCGATGACCTACCAGGCCTGGTGGCTTTTGCGACGGAGAACAAAATTGACTTAACGATTGTGGGACCAGAAGTGCCACTGGTTTTAGGTGTGGTCAATGACTTTAGAGCCGCCGGCTTAAAGTGTTTTGGCCCCGATAAAGCGGCAGCGCAACTGGAAGGCTCTAAGGCATTCTCAAAGGATTTTTTAGCGCGACACAAAATCCCAACTGCGGCCTACGATGTCTTTACAGAGATCGCTCCGGCGCACGCTTATTTAGATAAAGTGGGCGTACCGATTGTGATCAAAGCCGACGGTTTGGCAGCAGGCAAAGGGGTTATTCTTGCGGATACTCTGCAAGAGGCGAAAGACGCTGTAACCGATATGCTGGCAGGCAATAAATTTGGTGCCGCAGGTTCACGCGTTGTTATCGAAGAATTTTTGGTGGGCGAAGAGGCCAGCTTTATTGTAATGGCCGATGGTAAGAACATTCTGCCGATGGCAACCTCACAAGATCACAAGGCGCGTAACAATGGTGACACAGGCCCTAATACGGGTGGCATGGGTGCTTATACGCCAGCACCCGTGGTCACGCCTGAGATCCATAACCGTATTATGCAAGAAGTTATTGTGCCTACCATTGAAGGCATGGCAAAAGATGGCCTTCCCTATACCGGTTTTCTTTACGCCGGTGTGATGATTGACAGCGACGGAGTGCCTAAGGTACTTGAGTTTAACTGCCGTTTTGGTGACCCAGAAACCCAGCCAATTTTGATGCGCCTGCAATCGGATTTGGCGATGCTCTGTTTAGCGGCCATTGACGGCAAACTCGACACTGTTACCGCACAATGGGACAGTCGTGCTGCATTAGGCATCGTAATGGCCGCAGGCGGTTATCCTGACGATTACCGTGAAGGCGATGTGATCTCTGGTTTAGAGCAAGCAGAAGCATCTGATCTAAAGGTGTTTCACGCAGGCACTCAACTCAATCAGGCGGGCGAAGTAGTCACCTCCGGTGGACGTGTATTGTGCGTCACTGCACTGGGTGAAAACGTCACAGCGGCACAGAAACGCGCCTACGAAGGCTTGCAGCACGTGAGTTGGGAGCAAGCTTATTACCGCACCGACATTGGCCACAGAGCCGTCTCTCGGGAGAAGTAATCAGCTTAATTTATTAGCTCCAGAGACTTTCAAGATTTTAAACGCTTTGTAAACGGTTGACCTGGCTCAGAAAAGTTAGGTTTAAGATTATTTAACGCCCCTGTCTAGGCGGCACTCTTAAACTGTTTGTTCTTGCTTTGCTTGAGCATCCATTCACGGTATAGTGTGATTGCGATGGATGTTATTAGGAGCGATGCCAAGCAGCTTGGTCGCCTTTTAACACCTCATTTAACCACCTTGGCAGCTAAGCAGAGAGTTGAACGATGGTTTAAACTGTTTAGAAAAAACACGATAACAAACTCTAACAGGCAGGCGTAAAAAATTCATTCCTCGACGCGCTTAATTGACACGTTAATCTCTTTAATCTTTAGAATACATTGGAGTTTTTATGGCCATGGACACAGTTCACAACTATTACGAACGATTGGTGTTTAATGAAATTAAAGAACACTATACCGATAAAATTGAGGATGAAAATACCTTAGCGGATATGGCCTGTCTAGCCTTAAACCGTCTCGCACCGCGCTATATTCGCTACGACATTGACATGTCTTTTTACATGTCTGGTGCGGAACATCTAGAGATAGAAAAACGGGTCTCAAAGGCGGTTCGTAAAGCGTATAAAAGAATCAAAAACCCAAAGAAAACGTCAGTACGGGCTTAACGCTTCAATTGCTTTTTAAATAAACGTTTTTAAAGTTTACGCTGACTGTAGTTTTTCTAAATTGCAGTCAAACTCACCGTTAAATACCATCCTGCCTAATTCTACCAGGCCTGGTCACGTCTCGCACCGTCAGCTTCATCGTTTAAAGTTTGACTCGGTATCTCTTAAATTTACATTTTAAATTCACATCTTATAACCTAGCCTCTTAAACAAAAAAGCCCCTTCAACATTCGTTAAAGGGGCTTCACGATAAGCCGTATTGTTAGCACACACGTGTGTCACTAACTCCGCGGGTTAACTGTTCCAAATATCGGTTGTAATGCTCTTATACCAACCGTCAGCGTAACTGGCTTCTGTCTTACGGTATGCAGCACTTGCGCCCATTGGACTGACACCACCCGCGCCTTTCACGCCACTTATAACTCCGTCTTGCATCTCATAAACGCCAACCACACTGATGCCGTAATCTGCTGAGATTAAACTGTAACAGGTGTTGGTGTTTTTAGGACGTGGCATTGCCCAGTTATGTAAGTTAGAAACGATGGCTGCAGCACACATTTTACCTTGACTTGCGGCAGAGTGACCTGACTTAGGCATTGAACCTGCAATGGCGGCATCACCGATTACATACACAGAACGCTGAAGGGAAGATTCAAAGGTTTCCTGATTCACCGGACACCAACCAGAATCATCCACCAAACCTAAGGTAAAGGCCAGTTTGCCTGCTTTTTGAGGCGGAATCAGGTTAATGACATCGGCTTTTACCGTCTCATATTCCGAATAAACCGTTTTGCTCGCAACGTCTACTTTGGTCACAGTTCCACCGTCCGCGCCACTCACCCAAAAAACCATGTCGCCATACACATCTCTCCAGCCTTCCATGAACAAGCCTTGTTTAGAGAATTTGCTTTTCGCATCCAATACGATAATTTTAGCAGTCGGATTATGCTTCTTGAAATACGCAGCCACCATACTCACGCGCTCGTAAGGACCAGGCGGACAACGGAACGGGTTTGGAGGCGCTGCAAGGACAAAAGTCCCGCCTTGTTTCATTTCTCGGATCTGTTTATACAGGAGCTCTGTTTGTGGCCCTGCTTGATAGGCGTGAGGGATCTGATCGATCACATCGGCGGAGTAGCCTTCGATCGCCTCATATCTAAAATCAATT
>CAZVPH010000102.1:0-6704 GCA_964628125.1 uncultured Thiosulfatimonas sp.
TACAAAACGATCGTTTCTTACGCGCACTTCTTAGACAAGAGGTTGACCGCACGCCTGTTTGGATGATGCGCCAAGCTGGACGCTATCTTCCAGAGTACCGCGCAACCCGCAAAATTGCCGGTTCCTTTATGGACTTGTGTCGCAATAAAGAATTAGCGTGCGAAGTCACTCTGCAGCCTTTAGAGCGTTTCCCGTTAGACGCGGCCATCCTATTTTCAGACATCCTGACCATCCCAGATGCAATGGGATTAGATCTAACGTTTGAAACCGGCGAAGGCCCAGTCATCAGCAACCCAGTGCGCACCATGGCCGACGCTAAAAAATTGTTTGTTCCGGATATGGCCTCTGAGTTGGGTTACGTCATGGACGCCGTCAGCACGATTCGTAAAGAGTTGAATGGTCGAGTGCCCTTAATCGGTTTCTCTGGCAGCCCTTGGACATTAGCGACCTATATGATTGAAGGCGGTTCAAGTAAAACCTACGCGCATATTAAAGGGATGATGTTCGACCAACCGGCGACACTGCACCACATTTTAGACGTCTTGGCTGATTCGGTTATCGAATACCTTAACGCTCAGATTCAATCGGGCGCACAAGCGGTTCAAATCTTTGATACCTGGGGCGGTGTTTTAACCCCACGCGACTACAATGAGTTTTCATTGCGTTATATGCACAAAATTGTAGACGGCTTGATCCGCGACTATGACGGCCGTAAAGTGCCGGTTATTTTGTTCACCAAAGGCGGTGGTCAGTGGTTAGAAGCGATGGCCGATACCGGAGCAGATGCGCTTGGGTTAGACTGGACGATGAATATTGATGAGGCCCGTGCGCGCGTTGGCGACAGAGTGGCACTGCAGGGGAATATGGACCCTTCGATCTTATATTCTTCTCCTGAACGCATCCGTCAAGAAGTCGATACGATTTTAAAACAGTACGGACACGGCACTGGTCATGTTTTCAACCTAGGACATGGCATTCACCCACAAATCGATCCTGAGCACGCAGGTGCCTTTATTAAGGCGGTGACTGAGCTCAGTGGTCAGTACCATAAATAAACGGCTGGATATTAAAGCGTCTTAAACTTTATTGATAAAGTCTAGACACTCTTCTCCAACAAAAAAGCCCGCTCTATTTGGCGGGCTTTTTTGTTTCTGCAGATTCTGGTTTAGGTGGTTTGCCTGGTTTGCGCGCGCAGAACGTAATAACTCTACGGCAACTTTATCGCCCACCTGCAACGTGTAAACTCTGTTTAAGGCAGTTTACACCACGTTTACACCATTTTATACCGTGGTTTATAGCGCTTTAAAATCGCCTGGCATCTCAATATCTTCACCCTCAAACAGAAACTTCAGCATCTCTTCTGATAAAAAACTGCGAGCCTTTGGGTCTAAGCTGGAAAGACGATACTCATTGATTAAAATCGTCTGTTGGCCTAACCACTGTTTCCACGCTTCTCTTGAGACGTTGTCGTAAACTTTTTGACCGATTTCTCCCGGAAAAGGTAAAAAGTCTAAGCCTTCAAGCTCTTCACCCATTTTGACGCACTGTACTTTTCTAGACATCTGATTTCTCCATTAGAGTCATGATTTTACAAATCGGTGCGGGGACGCCAAAACTGACCTCTGTTTTACACAACAGCTGTTTGCTGACCCACTCACCCTCATACTGCACACGGTTTTCACCAACACTTTGACACACCACCGGGTGAATATCCAAATGATAATGGCTGAACGTATGCCGGAACTGTTCCCATTCTACCAAATTCAGCGCGGAACCCATTTCTGTTTCGACTCTTTTCACCTCACGCCGGCAAGCTTGCAAACAGGCGTACTCCGGAAAGCTCCACAAACCGCCCCAAACTCCTTGCTGCGGTCGCTGTGTTAACAGAACCTCACCTTGTTGGTTTTCAAGAACTAGAAAGTAGGCTTGTTTGACGGGTTTTATTTTTTTAGGTTTCGATACGGGAAATTCACTCACTCGACCCTGTCGATGTGCCTGGCAGAATTCGGCCACCGGGCAGCGATCGCACGCAGGCTTAGCGCGCGTGCAAACCGTTGCGCCTAAATCCATAATCGCTTGAGTGTAGTCATTGAAACGTTTTAATGGCGTCAAACGATCAGCAAGGCGCCACAGCGCTTGCTCATTCCCTCTCTCGCCCGGCCAGCCTTCCAACGCCAAGCAACGACTTAAAACCCGCTTCACATTGCCGTCTAAGATCGCGGCACGCTGATTCAAAGAGATCGATAAAATCGCCCCCGCGGTGGAACGCCCCACGCCTGGCAACGATAAAACCTCGTCAAACGTTGTCGGAAAATCGCCGTCAAACGCTTGCTGAATCATTACCGCAGCCTTATGTAAATTGCGTCCGCGCGCGTAATAGCCTAAGCCCGACCAATGCCCTAATACGTCATCCTGAGTCGCATTTGCCAGCGCCTGCAAACTCGGGAAACTCTGCATAAAGCGTTCAAAGTAAGGGATGACGGTCTTCACTTGAGTTTGCTGTAACATAATCTCAGAAACCCACACACGATAAGGGGTAATCGCTTGTTGCCATGGCAGGTCATGGCGACCATGCAGATCAAACCAGGTGAGTAAATTGGCGGTAAAGTGAGCCGCTGAGTGCTCGGTAAAGTGGTCAGAATGTTCCATCATAGGCTGTTTTAAGAGCGGTTCCTCAAGTTTGGATTACAGTATTTAAATTACGGTATACTATACCGATTATTTTATGCCGAGCATTTTTTAGCGACTCTCTTAACGTTTTAAATTTTAATGTAGCCACTCAAGATTTTTATATGACTCAAACTCCCGTAAACACGACCGACAAGGCCTCAGAAGACTCTGGCGCAAACTTAACAAGCAAATCAAACGCTAAGGCGCCAACGGATGCACCAAAAGAGTTTAGAATCAAAAGCTTTGCTCTACGCCAAGGTCGTTTATCTCAAGGACAGCAAAAAGCCATTGATGAATTTTGGCCTGTGTTTGGCTTAGACTTGAACAACAAGCTACTCGACTTTACCGCCACCTTTGGTCGTGAAGCGCCGACGATTGTTGAAATAGGCTTCGGCATGGGCACTAGCCTGGCGGCGATGGCGGAAGCCAATCCGCAAAACAATTACATTGGAATTGAAGTCCACCGCCCTGGAATTGGCGCTCTGTTAAAGCTGTTAGGCGAAAAAGGTCTCACCAATGTCCGAGTTTACAATGAGGATGCGATTGAAGTGTTAGCGCAGTGCATCCCAAAAGCCAGCTTAGCGGGTTTGTACCTCTTTTTTCCGGACCCTTGGCACAAAAAACGTCATAATAAACGCCGTATTCTACAACCTGAATTTGCACAAACTGTCGCCAGCCACCTCGTATTAGGCGGTCATTTCCACATGGCAACCGACTGGGAGCACTACGCCGAACAGATGATGGAAGTCATGAGCGACGCGCCCAACTACCGTAATACCGTCGGCGACCAGGCCTATACTCCGCGTCCAGACTATCGTCCTTTGACCAAGTTTGAACAGCGCGGCCACCGTTTGGGGCATGGGGTTTGGGATCTGATCTTCGAACGGGTTTAGGCGTTTACTTAAAACAGCAGATGAGCGCGGCAGCTTAAAACATAACGCATGCTTAGTACGGAACTGGCTTTATTTATCTGACTTTGTGAACCATTAAATAATCTTAAGTTATTGAAGCAGTCGGCTTAAATCCGCCACTAACTGCTTTTGCTGTGCGTGGTACGCCGGCGATGCCAGAACCTGCTCTACATCTACTTTCCACGTCGCTTTCTTGAGCACTTCATCGGTTGTAGTGTGGCTCTCGTCCCCTCCAAACAAAATACCTTGATATTCTAAAGGCACTGAAACTCCTTTCAAAAGCGCCAGCCCTTCGGCAGGTTGATCAATCGCTAAAAGAAACTGACTGTCAATCTGCGCCCGGTTCAAATCATAGTGCCCCGATCCACTGCCTGAAAAACGCTCGCTTTGAGCTTGAAACTGTTTGGCGGAATAAACTCCCTGTTGCCACTGGCCTGCAAGATAAACGCGCTCAAGCAACGTATGCCCACCGGTCAACTCGATTTGACCACTTAGCACCTGGTTAATATCCAAGCCCGCTATCTTGACCTGCGTCAGTTCCGACGACCATAAACCATTCAAATTCTGCTTAAGCGTCGCATCGCTGACCCCTTTGGTGTGCAGATCAAAACGGCTGCTCAAGACGCCATCGACAATAAAGTTCTCTGCTTGAGAGGCCAGCGTCTCTTGTAAGTTCACCTCATCCAAGCGCCCCGTCCAACGGTATCTCGGTGTCTCGTGTGCGACATCCAGAATCAGCTTAGAGCGCAGTGTTCCTTGATAAAACTCTACGTCTAAAGGGGCAAATGATAAAACCCCTTGCTCAGCTATTAGGGAAATTTGTAAAGATGAAGCGGTTAAATTCCAAGCAGTGAGTTGACCAATCGCCAACTCGCCTTTGGCCGACAACTGGCGCAAACGCTCAATCGCTAACCCAATCGGCAGATAGGTCTGTACACGCTGTTCTTGTTGTTCAAACGATTCAGACGATTCCGGCTGTTTAGAACCCTTGGCAATGCCCTCTGTTTCAACGGCAGCCTGCAAGGGGGTTAAACCACCAGGCCTGGCCGCTTCTAGCGGTGCATCAATTGTGACACCTCTGATGTATTGCGCCTGGTAGGCGTCAAAATCCAACCTGTCCACCGTTAAATCAAACAACAGGCTTGGCGTGGCATCTCTTTGATAGGAGAGTTCGCCTTGCAATGTCGACTCATCCACTTGAAGTTGAATGCCCTGCAACAACAGCTTTTGACCATCCCACTGCCACTCAAATTGGCCATTGCCTTCGGTCAACGCGGTTTGATGAGTAAACTCGGGCAGTGGCAATCCCAGATGATAAGCCCACTCCTTAAAATTGACGTCCTGCAACGTTACCGAACCTTTTAATGCAGGTGGTACTCCCATCAGCCCTGAAAAACTGGTGGTCAACCTGGCACCCAATCCCGCTAAGGTAGCTTCTGAAACCTGGACAGTCCGGGTCTCTAAATCCACCTCAAAACGTTCACCAGAACTGGTTAAGCGAATGGCCGGAACCTTCTCTTCAGCAGGCAGGTGAAAGGTCAACAAGCCATCCCAATTGCTTAAACGCCACTGTTGAAAGCGCTCGTTAATCTCTAACTGGCTGTTCAAATGTACGTCATACCGTCTTGCGGACGCGCTGTGTTCATAGCTGAATTGACTGCTGATATCGAACGGCTGATCCTTTACCACGTCAAACGTCAAAAGATCAATCTTAGAAAACGTTACGAGACCACCGGACACCTGATTTTCTAGACGCCAAGTCCCATCGCGAATCACCAAGCTGTCGAATGCCCAATCGAATTTAGGCTTTGCTACTTGGGTTGTGCCTGCTCTCTCATCTTCTTTTTCGCCTAACTTTTCGCCTGACGGCTCGTCAACTTGGCTAACCTGTACCCGTTGCAGGGAATCAAACCACTCCGTTGCGGTCGGCATTTTTCTGGCATGGCTCAATACAGCACTCACCTCATTGCCTTCATCCGCATCAAGCACATAGTCAAACTCATGGTCAAGCAGTGCAAACTGTCTAGCTTCGATCTGTTTCACCATTTCATCCGGAAGCCACTGCGCAAGCAGTGCAATATCAGACCAGTTATCTCCCTGCTCGGTTTGAATTAAGTGTAAAACCGGTTCGATCACCTCTAAGCTGATCACCGAAAGCTCTTTTTTTAGAAACAACGACACCAGTGAGAGCTCAACTTGAACCTCTTCAATTGACAGCAATGCCTCCTCCGTAAATCCTTCGCGATTTTTTAAACTCATCTGCCCCACATTAAACATAAAGGGCAGTACCGAGACTTCGACCGAGCCGTTAATTTTAAACTCTCGGCCAGTCGTCTTTGCAACCTCTGCTTCGATTTGAGGTTTGTACTGATTAAAATCAATTAAACTCACCGCTCCCGCAAAGCCTAAAAACAGCAGGATAGGAAGAATGGCCAAAATTAAAGTGCCACGCATGAACCATTTTAAAAAACTCTGTTTATTCACTTTTTTACTCTCGTCTTTTTCGTGGATTACAAAATCGCTTGGAGGCGGTTACGTGTAGCCTCTTAGAAAATACATTTTACAAAAACAAACTTACCACATCATTTAAATACTGTTTGCCTAAAGCGGTCAAAGTAAGTCTATTTGACTTGGAAATGGTCACCCAACCCCGCTCACTCATAATATCCAGCTTGTCTTTTATCTGCGTTAAGGGCAAGCCTGTCCGCAAGGTAAACAGCGACAGATCAAAGCCATCTTGCAGACGCAAAGCGTTGAGCATAAATTCAAAGCTGGCGTCTTCCGCCGAGACCAACGTGGTTCGGCCAGGATTGGGACGCGTCATCTCTTGCACATATCCGCCGGGCGATGCGGGCATTTGAGTGCGCCAAATTTTACCATCGGGTGGCGAGGTTATTTTACCGTGCGCTCCCGCTCCCAAACCGATGTAATCGCCAAACTGCCAATAGTTTAGATTGTGTTGACATGAGTGGTTTTTTTGAGCATATCCTGAAACTTCATAATGCTCATAACCTGCCTGGGCAATCTGCGTTTGGCAAGCCAACTGCATCTCCCAGGCCTGGTCATCTTCCGGCAAGACCGGAGGGTTTTTATAAAAGGGGGTATTTGGCTCCAGCGTCAACT
>CAZVPH010000103.1:0-6696 GCA_964628125.1 uncultured Thiosulfatimonas sp.
ACAATGGCGTGAACCCTATAAGAATGTTTGTTGAGCCAGTATAAAACAGTGCCGCCACGGTTTGTCTAAAAGCTCACTTAGACAGTAGAGTTTGCAGTGCGCGTTGTGTAGGCTAAACGGCCAAAAGCGCGGTTAATCAATCGTTAATCAGCTGTTCAGACCCCATTAAATCCTCGTAGGTTTCACGTGGACGAACTAACCAGGCCTGGTCACCTTGCACCATCACCTCAGCCGCACGTGGGCGGGTGTTGTAGTTAGAGCTCATGGTAAAGCCATAAGCGCCGGAGGACATCACTGCTAACAGGTCACCGGCTTTTAAGTTGAGCTGTCGATCTTTGCCTAAAAAATCACCGGTTTCGCACACGGGGCCGACCAAATCCCAAAGCGCATCGTGGCCGTCGGTTCTAGGTGTAACTGGCTTGATCTCCTGATAAGCCTGGTAGAGAGCAGGACGAATGAGGTCGTTCATGGCGGCATCGATGAGCGCAAAATTTTTGTGCTCTGTAGGTTTTAAATATTCCACTTCGGTTAACAAAACTCCCGCGTTTCCTGAGATAGCGCGTCCCGGCTCAATGATTACTTCAATACTTGGGTCGTTTAGTTTTCCAAGCAATGCTTGAATATAGTCTGCTATTTTAGGTGGAATTTCATCGGTGTATTGAATGCCTAATCCTCCACCTAAGTCGAGGTGATGAATATCAATGCCCATCTCCATTAAGGTCGTTTTTAAACCGAGTACGCGATCGAGTGCGTCCACAAAAGGGGTAACGTCGGTAAGTTGAGAGCCGATGTGGCAATCGATGCCGACGGGGTTCACATGCGAACATGCACTGGCATCCGCATAGAGTTCAGGCGCAGTTTTAATGTCGACTCCAAACTTATTGTCCTTTAACCCCGTTGAAATATAGGGATGGGTTTTAGCGTCAACGTCTGGATTGACACGAACGGAGATATTAGCAATTAAATCCATGGACTTTGCCACGGTTTGAATACGGTCCAACTCTGCATGAGATTCTAAGTTAAAACAACGAATGCCGACTTCTAATGCACGTCGGATCTCTGCCGAGCGTTTGGCAACACCCGAGAAAACGATTTTTTTAGGATCGCCACCGGCGCGTAATACGCGTTCTAATTCGCCTTGAGAGACGATGTCAAACCCTGCCCCTAGCTTAGCCAAGCTTTGCAATACTGCGAGATTCGAATTACTTTTTACCGCGTAGCAGACCAGGTGTGGTTGGTTGCCAAAGGCCGAATCAAATGCCTGCCAACGGCTCTCTAATTCTGTTTTTGAGTAGACATACAATGGTGTGCCGTACTCCTTTGCCAAGCGCTCCAGTGAAACGTTTTCAGCGTGTAGTGTGTTATTTTTCAGTTGAAAAGCTTGGTGTGGCGTAGGGTTTAAGGCGTGAGTCATTTGGTTTCCTGGTCGTTTATTAATCGCAAGTTTGCTTGGAGTGAGGGCGTGGATTCCGAAAGTGATGAAGCTTGCTGTTTTTCGGATGGTGTTTCAGGCAGGGTTAGATCGTTTTTTTTACCACAGCCAGACAGCGAAATTGTCAGCAAGATGAAACAGACACTTATCAATAAAGGCATACAACATGATCCTGTTTGAGGAGAATTTTAACGTGCGACTAGAGGTGAAATTTCTCTTCCATCTCCGTCTTACAGCAACCCCATGGTTAGAATGTGCCCAGGTAACTTGTTTAATGCCTGTGGCTTCCCTTAAAATAAAGGATATTTTATCAGAAACGAGCGAGCGACAATGCAAGAAGCGAAACAAGATCCCCCGATTATCATAGAACCGCAACAAACAGCGACTTCGGCAGTGATTTGGTTGCACGGCTTAGGGGCCGACGGCCACGACTTTGCAGGCCTGGTGCCTCAACTAAATTTACCAACAGGGCACCGTGTTCGTTTTATTTTTCCGCACGCACCGGTTCAAGCCGTCACCATTAATGGGGGCATGAATATGCGCTCGTGGTACGACATCCGCAGCACTGATTTTATGAATGATATTGATGCGGCGGGCATTCGCGTCTCTTGTTATCAAATCTACGATTTGATCCAACAACAGCAGAAAGCCGGGATTTCACTGGATAAAATTGTATTGGCAGGTTTTTCGCAGGGAGGCCTGATCGCATTGCATGCCGGCCTGAGTCATGATCATTCTTTGGCGGGTATTATGGCTTTATCGACCTACTGCCCGATGACCGAACAGTTTTTTTTGCACCGTGAAACGCCGATTTTAATGGCGCATGGGGAGTTTGATCCCGTCATTCCGATTCGCGTCGCAGAGCGGTCCGCAGAGGCGCTGGTTCAACGTGGTTATACGGTTGACTGGCAGACCTATCCAATGGAACATCAAGTCTGTGCAGAAGAGATTGCCTACATTGCCGCTTGGTTACGAAAAACGCTAAGGCTGCCAGATTGAGTCACTATGGTCGCAGACGGCAAACCCCATACAGGTGCTCTGCTTTGTTGAAAACGGATAGACGGGTCGTTCTTTATCCCGTAAAGATTTTTGCACTTAAGATGCGAACTCAAGAATCTTTAAAAATTTTAAAGTAATTGATATTAAGCACTCACGCTCATTTAATAAAAGGAAGTTCTGATGTCGAGTCCTAGGCGCTATTTTCGCTATGATGTGCAGATTGCGATGCATCTAGAGCCGGTCGACCGATATGGTAGGCACTTGGGTGCGGAACGTCGCCAGCTGGTGACAGCAGAAGAAGAGGCACATTTGGCCTCGATAAACAAAGAGTTAAATAAACTGTTGGAAGCGGTTTTTAATTCGAGCTCCGATGCACTTTATGTTTTTTACGTGCTGAATCATCGAATCGACTTTATTTGGTGGATGACTGATTTGCTCTTAGAGTCTAATGACCCGCGTCATGAGAGTGATTACAATTTTCGGACAAAAGAAGACCGTAAACACACCGCGCCAATTAAAAAAGAGGGGTCGAAGATTTCGACCTTAATTCAAGGCATATATCAGGCGGTTGAGCTGTACATTATTGAACTTCAAACGGTGATTAAAAAGAGTGTTGCAGGTAAAATTTTTCTTTACCCTTGGAAGTCTCAAGCACATTTTGATGCTAAAAACTACGTCAAAAACTTGGATGATTTAGCCGAATCAGGTGTTTTACCGGCCAAAATACTTCAGCTTATTATTGAGAAGCTTAATTTACAGGCGACGATATTGGAACGCTTAAAAGGCGTTTATCGTAAAATTTCTCGAGCAGAAGAGTGGCCCGTTTATCAGGTCAATTTGAGTTGCGGCGGCTTCAGTTTTTTTACCAGTGAAACCTACTCTATTTTTAGCAGTATGGATCTGTTTATGCAGATAGGCGAGGTGGTCATGGTTTGCCGTGGCAAAATCATATCGCAGGTTGCCTTAGAGTGCGAGCCAGACACCTCTGTAAAATACCGTGTTGCAGTTGAGTTTGATCTGCTTACAGGTGAGCAAGTGCGTGCCATTACCCTATTTTTGCAGCATGAAGAGATTAAGGGTGCAATGGCCACAGTCGCGTTACCCTTTTAGATAAAACGAAAACGATTAAGCACATTGTCGGTGTCATTTTTGTGTGCTTTTTTAGCCATTCAATGACTAAGGGGCCGCTAGGGAGTTCTTCCTGAGTAGCGAATGTTCTGTTGTTTTACCAACAGTGCATGTTTAATCCATGCTGCAGTCTGCGGGTGCTCGTGAAGCAGTGATTGGTAAATATCACCAATGTTTTTACCTTTCATACCGTAAGCAAATGCGAGGATCTCAAGTAGCTTATCAATGTAACGGTTGGGAAAGTGTTGCTGAATTTGAAAGTAGCTTATTTTAGTCAATATAACCGCATTGAGAACCTGGTCCCACTGAGCTCGACTTAAAGCAGGGTGTCGTTCTTTCTTCTTTTGACTGGGGCCATTCAAACGAATTTCTAATAACTCTTTTAAACCTGAAAAACGGATTAAATCTAAGGCGGGTTCACGAATTATCAGGGGTAAGTTATCTAGAAAACTGGGGTCAACATCGTGATTGCTTCCGGGCATGGGCGTTTATTTCCTTACTGTTTTGGACATTTACACGATAAGTGCTTCTGATTAAAGCAGAGATAAATCATTTAAAGCGCGAATCGTGCCAAGTAAGAGTAAGAAGAGCTGCGGGCGACCCCTTAAAAAATAACACTCATACACTCTTTGACTTCTTGCTTTTGAATCTCTTGCTGTAGAAAGTCCTGGTCTCTGCCATTTGGAAACTCAAAGTTGATCGCAATACGCTCGGTTTGTCTGGCCTCATCTGTTTGAATATCCACCACTGTACCTTCAAACGTCAAGACGCGGTCGTGCTCTTCAAAGTAGAGCAATACATCCAGTCGAGAGTAAAGTTCGTAGTGCTTATCCATATAAACCGCGAGCCCGCTGGCGCTGACACTCGCCTCTTTCAATGCCCACTCTTGTGGAAATTGCTTAAGGTAGTTGTCGTCGTTGATTTGGCGATAGATTTCTAGGTAAGCATCCATAAATTTTGAAAGATGCAGGATGGCTTGGATCAGTGGGATTTTTTCAAATTTAGGCGCTTCGAAAAGAGAAATCATCTCATCTACTTTGAAACCGACCGGTAAGTGACCCGAAACAAAAAAGTGGGTGGGCGTGGATTGAGCAATACTCTCGACAATGCGGTTTAAAAAAGTTAAATATTTGTCCTCGATCATCTGCAGGTATTGGAATGTTTTAGGTGAGGAGGCTTGAATTCGGACAGCTTGCTTAAAACCTTGTTGGTGCTCTTTGATGCGCATCCAGTAATTCGGGTCTTGACGAGGGTTTTTCCCTTGAGAAATCGAGCGGGCGCATTCACCAAAAAACTCAATATATTGGATGATTTCATCAAAGATTTCCGTCAGCAGCTCTCTCTGATCTTGGGTACGCTCAACGAATTGCAGAGCCATGTACTCGTTCGCTTCGATTTTTTTAAGTAAGCTAGGCGGGAAATAATTGGCACCGGTGGCGTAAATCTCCCGATCGCGAATTGGAGATTTTGGCACAATAAAATAGCGCGTAGGCATCGTCACTCGATGGAATCGCCGTGCATTGCCTTTTCTAAACCATTTGTTCATTTATATGGGGTGTCCTGGTAAATAACGAGTGAGTTACTGTGACACAAAACATGCAACGTAGGCATAAAGTTGCCCGCTTGATCTGATCTGTAACGATCTTAATCCAAAAAATATAAAACTTGGCCGTTTTCCCTACTTCCTTCCGTGCACGCGCAACTCAGGGGTTAGAAGCCGTTACCAGCAGCCTGAATGATCTCTCACGCACTTATGACTTTTTTTGTACTTTGTAGAGCGCGACCTCACCAAGCCAGTTTGGCAAAAGTGACATCCCCAGTGTTGGTTTGTGGGCGGCATTTACCACAGTTCTTGCGACCACTTCAATGTCCCTTTCTTCACACAAGGCCTCAAAGTCATTAAACGTGCACATGTGAATATTGGGCGTGTCATACCACTGGTAAGGCAGTGTATCTGTTTTGGGCATATGACCTTTAAAAAGGAGCTGTGCTCGGTTTCGCCAGTGACCAAAGTTGGGGAAGGTCACGATAATCTGTTTGCCAATGGCCAGCATGTCTTCCAACAGTTCATCTGGACGGCTGACGACTTGAAGTGCCTGGGTCATAATGACATAGTCGAAAGAACCGTGATCAAAATAATCGCAGAGCTTATGTTTGTTTAAGTCACTCTGGATAACGTTCAAGCCTTTTTGGATGGCTTGAATGTTCTTGTTGGGGTTGATCTCCATTCCATAACCGGTCACGCCATAGGTGTCGATTAAATGTTTTAGCAGTTGACCGTTACCACAGCCTAAGTCTAAAACACGGCTTTTGGGAGTGATCCACTCTGAGATAAGTTTAAATTCTGGGGTGAGTTGGCTCATTTTTTAGCCTTTGAATTAGAGTGTACTGATTTAAGGTGTCCAGACGCGGCGGTGTCCACTTTGCCCTGATAAAAAATGTCTTCGGCGACACGTTGCATATAGGCTCTGAACACGCCGTCATAATGTTCGTTTGGCAACAAGAATGCGTCATGGCCATGCTCAGACTCAATTTCTGCATAACTCACGTCGGCATCGTTGTCGAGCAGCGCTTTCACAATCTCATGCGAACGCGAGGGGGCAAAACGCCAGTCCGTCGTGAAGGAGATGACTAAAAAACGCGCCGTTGCTTGCGCCAGTGTGCGTGATAGGTTGTCGTCAAACTCGGACGCAGGATCAAAATAGTCCAGCGCCTTGGTCATCAGAAGATAAGTATTGGCGTCAAAGTTTTGAGTGGTGGCAAATTTTTCACCTTGGTAGCGCAGATAACTTTCGACTTGGAATTCGACCTCGTAGTTGTACTGCAGCTCATTTTTCCGACGCTCACGGCCAAATTTAAGTCCCATCATATCGTCGGATAGATAGGTCAAATGACCCAACATTCTTGCTTGCGCTAAACCTTGTTTAGGAACTGTATTGTGCTCTATAAAACGGCCTTCATGAAAGTCCGGATCGGTCATTATCGCTCGACGAGCCACTTCGTTAAAGGCGATGTTTTGTGCTGACAGCTTAGGGGCCGCAGCAATAACAACAGCGTGTTTGAGTTTGTCTGGGTAATCGATTGCCCACTGCATCACTTGCATTCCACCCATCGAGCCGCCGACTAAAGCGGACCAC
>CAZVPH010000104.1:0-5300 GCA_964628125.1 uncultured Thiosulfatimonas sp.
TTAATGGATGGATGGCTTCCAGCACCTTACTGAATCAACCGATTGCGAAGGTTCGTTTAGAACAACAAATTGCGAAAACCAGCTCGATTGAGAAGAAACTGAATGAGTTACAGCAAGAACTGAACACTTTGCAAACTCGCTTCTCGACGACCGATGAGTCACTGTCAACCATCAAGCAGGAGAAGTTTGAACTGACACAAGAACTCAACCGTTTGAAAGATATCTCTAGCAACGCCGTTCTGTTAGACGAACAAAACCAGGAGATGAGACAACGCTTAGGTCAATTAGAAAGTCAAAATGCAATTATGAAGGAGCAGATTGAACAGTCCGGCGATTCGGTCAAGCGCCAGTGGTTCCTAACCGGAGGCGGGGTTCTACTGCTGGGTCTATTATTGGGCCGCTTCTTTAGAACGCCGAACAAACGAAAAAAATGGGGACAGATATAAATTCGTTGATGTAAATCTATACGCTGTATAGGTTTTCCCCACAAAAAAGCCCTCAATCAAGAGGGCTTTTTTGTGGGTGTCATGTTTTGGCGTGCGTTCAGTAAATACACTGCCAAAAGCTCGATGGAACTGAGGATTTGGCCTTGATAGCGGAAAGGTTAGTTGTTGAGAATTTTAATCAACTCTTTCGCAGGCACGTAGCCTGGCAGTAACTCACCACTTTCCAATACAATATTCGGCGTACCATTGACCTCAAATCGTTGCGCTTCTACCATGTGATTGACCACTGGGTTAGAGCACACCTTGCTCTCAACAGAACTGCCAGCCATTGCGCTGTCCATCGCCTTGGCACTGTCTTTAGCACACCAAACAGAAACTGCTTTATGATACGAAGGCGAGCCCTGACCCGAACGTGGGTAGCTCAGATAGCGAACCTGGACACCCGCGTCATTCAACGCAGGAATCTCTTTGTGCAACTTAGCGCAGTATGGACAGTCGATGTCCGTGAACACCGTTATAGAGTGGCGTTGTTTACCCTTTGCTGGGTAGACAATCATCGACGATTCATCAACACTCTGCATCGCATCCTTTCTAGCGGCAGAACGCGCTAAATCGGTTAAGTTTTCTCGTGTGTCTACCTTGATAAAGTCACCGTTCAGCAAAAACTTACCGTCTTGAGACATATAAATAACCGTCATGCCGATCTGAACCTGATAGAGTCCATCAACCGGCGACGCAGTAATAGTCGCTTCTGGTGCATCCGGCGCCATAAGTTTTAATTGCGCTTGTATCGCCGACGTATCTGCAGCAGTGACGGATGTTGTGAACATCGCCAGCCCGCTGGCGAGTGAAGCTGAGAGTAAAAATCTTTTTAGATAAACCATTTTGGAGTAACCTTCTGAGTAATATTCGTAAATTAATATCTGCGTTAAAGTGATATTTGGGAATGAAACTGAAGCGATTATACCTGTTAACTATTTTCAAATGCTCGCTAAAAGCTTGAAATAACCTGCTGATAGCGCTTGTGCGTACCCTCTGCCAAACCTTCACACCCACCCGAATAAACGTACGTTTAAAACACTTATAAAGTCTAGATGCTTCAATCTCAAAACTCTAAACTCAAAAACATTTGCAGCCTATGGCGATCTGTCAGCCACGCGGATGATGTTGTTGGTGCAGCTTGTGCAGTCGTTCCTTAGCAACGTGGGTGTAAATTTGAGTAGTCGACAGATCACTGTGGCCTAACAGTAGTTGCACCGTTCTAAGATCCGCTCCGTGATTAATCAAGTGTGTTGCAAAGGCGTGCCGTAAAGTGTGAGGCGACAGTTTGCTGCGGATGCCTGCGTCATAGGCCAGATTTTTAACTCGGTGCCACAGCGTTTGTCGCGTCATGGTTCGACCAATTCTAGAAATAAACAAGCTTGGAACCCAGCGCTGTTTTACTAAGACCGGCCGCGACTCTTTAATATAACGCTCCAACCACTCAATCGCTATCTCACCAATGGGCACAATTCGTTCTTTACTGCCCTTGCCGGTGACTTGAACCAGGCCTGCTGATAAATTCAACTGCTCAAAAGGCAGTTCAACCACCTCCGAAACTCGCAAGCCACTGGCGTACATTAACTCTAAAATAGCCCGATCTCGGATTCCCAAAGCGGTAGTAGTCTCCGGAGCTTCCAGCAAGGCTTCAACTTGTTGCTCAGTGATCACCGTTGGAATCGATTGCGGAATTTTAGGCGCCTTCAACAGAGCCGTCGGATCGGTTTCAAGCAACGCGTTGACCACCGCCCACTGATGGAAGCGTTTTAAGGTTGACAGCAGTCGTGTGTTACTTTTAGCTTTTCGCCCACTCTCTTGCAGGTGGTACATCAGATCCTCAATATTGGAGCGTTCAATCTCTTCAAAATTGAGACGGTTCTGCTCAATCAACCAGGCCTGGTAGAGTCGTAAATCAGTTTTATAGGCGGAAATTGTATTGGCGCTTAAGCCTTCTGCCACGGCAAGAAAGACTAAAAAATCATGGATAAGAGAGGAGGTATGAAGGTTTTTTTGCATAGCCGAAGTATAGCAAAAAGCCCCGCAGCGTGACGCCTTGCTTTTTAGATCGCCCGTGATGATGCAACCGTTGAAATCATTGCGTGTTTAAGACTATTTTTATGCGGATTAAGGTAATCTGAGTTTGCGTTTTTGGTTAAAAAGTAAACTTGGAAAGTAAACATTTAGGCGACAATTGAATGTTTAAGATTGGAGTTTTTGGAAAGGTTTTTTAGAGGGATTTAAAACGCAGCGCCGGTAACAAAAAACGCCCAATAAAGGGCGTTTTTGGAACAAAGGTATCGTTGACCGATTACACTTTTTCTCTGATGCGTGCAGCACGTCCAGACAGTTCACGTAGATAGTACAGCTTCGCACGACGAACCGCACCACGACGCTTAACTTCAACGCTGTCAACCACAGGGCTGTAAGTTTGGAAAGTACGCTCTACACCCACACCGTGTGATATTTTACGCACGATAAAGTTAGAGTTAATGCCACGATTTTTGATCGCAAGAACAACCCCTTCAAATGCCTGAAGACGTTCTTTATCGCCTTCAACAACTTTAACCTGCACAATAACTGTATCACCTGGGCCAAATGCCGGCAGTTCTTTAGTCATCTGTTCTGCTTCAATACGCTTAATGATATCGCTCATTTTAAGCTTCTCCATAATTCGGTTCAATCAATTCTATTGTGAACCTGAAGGGCGAACCCCTTCTAAAAGTTTATCCAACATGCACTCAACACGTTTACACGTGCAAGCCAGAGGTTAAATCCGAGTTTTTATTTGTGTTTGTCAGTCAAAATATCTGGTCGACGTTGCTGTGTCCGCTCTAATTTTTGAGCGTGTCGCCAAGCGTCAATCTTAGCGTGGTTTCCCTCCAGTAGAACCGAAGGAACACTCAAACCATCTACGACCTCAGGTCGAGTGTAGTGCGGGCAATCCAGTAGTCCGTCTGAAAACGAGTCTTGTTCAGCCGATTGACTGTGCCCTAAAGCCCCTGGAATCAAGCGAATGACCGAATCCATAAGCATCATGGCCGGCAGTTCACCGCCACTGACGACAAAATCCCCAATACTGATCTCTTCGTCAACCGACGAGGTAATCAATCGCTCATCAACCCCTTCATAGCGGCCGCAGAGCAAGGTAATCGAGTCATATTGAGCCAATTCAGCCACTTTCTGCTGCGTTAAAGGCTGACCCTGTGGTGATAAATAGACCACATAAGGTTTTGCCTCTAACTCAGATTCAATCGCAGACAGTGCCTCTTTTAACGGCTGGTACATCATGACCATTCCGGGTCCGCCCCCGTAAGGGCGATCGTCCACCGTTTGGTGCCGATCTGACGTAAACTGACGTGGGTTCCAAGCTTTAAAAGTGTAGAGTTCGGATTGAAGTGCTCGTCGGCTCACCCCTGATTCCGTTAATGCGTCAAACATCTCTGGAAACAGGGTAATGACATCAAACCGCACTGTCGTCGTCTTCTTCCAACTCCCAATCGACGATAATTTGTCGATTCTCGATATCCACGGACTGTATAAAACGCTCCATGACAAAAGGAATCAGGGTTTCCTGATCGCCTTTGATACGCAACACATCGTGTGCGCCAGTCTGAACGATTTCAGTCACCTCACCCAACACAATATTATCTTGCGTTGTGACTTGGCAGCCAATTAAATCGACCCAAAACCAACCATCATCTGCCTGTTGCAGTTGAGAGCGGTCAATGGCTATTTCGCAGCCGATGTATTCACGAGCTAAGTCGCGGTCGGTCAGATTTTCGATCTGAGCTACCAGTGTTTTACCACCCGACTGCACTTTACTGTCAACAACTTTGACCTGACGCCACTCACCTTTGCAGTTAATCCACCAAGGCGAGTAGTCTAAAATATTTTTTCTTGGGTCAGTATGGGAGAAAATCTTCAACCAACCACCAACTCCAAAAATACCGTTAATCTGGCCGACGACCAATTTTTCATCAGACATATCTAAACCTTCTTAACGGGAAAGAATTAAGCGACAGAGGACGCTTTTTTAACGATGCTCGCAACGCGCGTGCTCATTTGAGCGCCTTGGCCAATCCAAAACTCTAGTCGTGCCTGATCAATGCGATTTTTTTCTTCGCCACCGGTTGCGACTGGGTTGTGAAATCCAACTTGCTCAATAAAACGACCTGTTGCTGTGTTACGTTGATCTGCAACAACGATTTTATAGAAAGGACGCTTTTTAGATCCACCACGTGCTAAACGAATAACTACCATACTATCTTCCTTTTAATTAATCAGGCGATGAGAGGAAATCCCCTCAACTAATTCTTCTGTTTCTCACCATTTATTTGGCGAAAACGGGATTATACAGACATCGCGAATGAACATCAATCTGTTAATTTACATATTTATGAATAAACAATAAGGTTTTAAAGCTATCTAAAAGGAATGGCCGTTTTATTACCACCACTCTTAGGTTTCTTTATTGTGTAAACTTGACCAGGCCTGGTCAGTTCCCGCAACGCTTTACAGTCCGAATAAACGATCTAAAGGTAGGCTTCTAACGCATGCCCGGTGGCAAACCACCCATCCCGCCCATGCCTGGCGGTAACTTTCCGGCAAGGCCGCGCATCATATTCTTCATGCCGCCTTTAGAGACTTTTTTCATCATTTTTTGCATTTGGGTAAACTGTTTTAACAAACGGTTCACGTCTGGCACAGTAGTGCCTGAGCCTACTGCAATTCGGCGCTTGCGCGATCCTTTGATGACCGCAGGAAATCGGCGCTCTTGGCGGGTCATTGAGTTAATCATCGCTTCTAAACGTCTAA
>CAZVPH010000104.1:5310-6671 GCA_964628125.1 uncultured Thiosulfatimonas sp.
TTTTCAGCCACATCGCCACTGATCTGGTCTTTCCTTTGCGACATCCCCGGCAGTTTGCCCATCAAGCCACCGACGCCACCCATATTTTGAATCTGTTGCAGTTGCTCAAGAAAGTCTTCTAAATCGAATGCGCCACTTTTCTGTATTTTCTGAGCAAATTTAGCGGCTTTTTTCTGGTCAATTTTTGATTCAGCATCTTCGATCAAGCTCAACACATCGCCCATGCCGAGAATGCGCCCTGCCATACGATCTGGGTGGAAAGTTTCCAGCGCATCCACTTTTTCGCCCGAACCGATAAACTTAATCGGTTTGCCGGTCACTTCGCGGATAGACAGGGCTGCACCGCCACGCGCATCGCCGTCGGTCTTAGTTAGGATAATCCCGGTCAGTGGCAGTGCATCATTAAAGGCTTTTGCGGTATTGGCCGCATCTTGCCCCGTCATAGAGTCAACGACAAACAGGGTTTCACAAGGGTTAATGCTCTTGTGAAGACGTTGAATCTCGCCCATCATTTCTTCATCGATGTGCAAGCGTCCGGCGGTGTCTAAAATTAGAACGTCGGCGAACTGCTTTTTGGCCTCTGCATGCGCATTTTTCGCAATCTGCACCGGATCTTGATCTGCTGAGGAAGGAAAGAACAGCACACCAACTTGGTCTGCTAGGGTTTCTAGCTGCTTAATTGCGGCGGGACGATAGACGTCAGCCGACACTAACATGACTTTTTTCTTATCACGCTCTTTCAGTAACTTCGCCAACTTCGCGACTGAGGTGGTTTTACCCGCCCCCTGCAGACCCGCGACCATAATCACCGCAGGCGGTTCGACGTTGAAATTGAGAGGCTCGGCTTCTGCGCCCATAACCTCGGTCAACTGTTCGCGAACAATTTTAATAAACGCCTGTCCAGGGTTCAAACTGGTCGAAACTTCTTGGCCAATTGCGCGCGCCTGAACTTTTTCAATAAACAGCTTAACAACAGGCAACGCCACATCGGCCTCAAGCAACGCGCGACGAACATCTCTCAACGCGTCTTTAATATTGGCTTCAGTCAATCGTCCTTGGCCACGGATGGCCTTAAAGGTTTTCGACAGACGGTCTGATAGATTGTCAAACATAGATAACTCCTAAAACGGGCGCAATTAAGCCTTCAAATAAATAAGTTTGTGCTTTTAAATGCGTACAGTCTTCAATTCAAAAAACAATTCCGCTATTATAGCTGAAATGTCTCATTAAATAGATCTCTTCCTATCAACTAAGTTTGATAAAGTCCATCTTCATGAGAACTCTTGCCAATCAAAGGTTGTTGTTTTATGTTAATTAGTGGTTTAAGTGCTCTCTTTGCCAGCCTTCTTTATTTATACGCC
>CAZVPH010000105.1:0-6664 GCA_964628125.1 uncultured Thiosulfatimonas sp.
CATGGCTTCATTGTCTACGCGATATTGAAAATCTGATAGCAGCACATTAAAAAATGCTTGCATTACGGTTAACCTTTGCTGATTTAGGACCGAGTCAGTTAAACCCTCTTCAGCCTCTCGATTTTTTTCAGCTGCTTTTACGGCCAGATCATTTCGATTAAAGTCATACAGCACTTTACCCAAATGAAGCGCAAGCAGGTGGTGGTCTTGAGTCTCTTCAGAAAACTCTCTCCACGCTAAGCGCCCTTCAACATCAGCCTGCCAATTTGTGCTCACTTGGTTGCTCAAAATCATGCTTTGAGCTTGCTGTAGACGTGCGTCTTGCAGTCGGATTTTCGGGGTCTGTAGAGGGTAGCTTCCGTCTATTAAAAACTCTAACGTAAGAGGACTCGGCAAGGCGACGTCCGTATTTTCGGCCTTACTCTGAAGCGTTTTGGATAAGACGCCCGCTTCTGAATTTTCAGCCCATACAGGTAAGCTGTGGCTACTTAACGTCAAGGCTAATCCTATAAACGTCGCGGGCACCCACTTACCTGAGATTGATAACATTCTAAGTTTTTTCTTTTCCATGATCATCAACTACTCTCTGGTCGCGGCTTTACGAGCCCGTTTATAAGCGGTAAAAGATTGCGTCTGATAACTGCCATCAATGACGTATTCTGCTAACCAGATAAACTCTTCTTTGGTGTGTGTTGGCCCTGTATATTTTGTAATAGGATTGCCGTCAGTATCAAAAAACATCATCACAGGCGTAGCGCGAACACGGTATTTTCCCTCTGCCAATTCTTTGCCAGTGCTCTTGGTGCCATCAAAATCGACAACAGAGTGACTGCCTTCTATATCAAACATAAAGGTTAAAAAATTATCTTTGTAGAGTGAGATGACATCCGGTTCTGTCATAAAGGTAGTTTGCATGCGGTGACAAAAAGGACAGTCTTCCATATGAAAAAATATAAAAATACCTTTTTTGTCAGCTTCTTTCGCCACCTCAAGCTCTTCTTGAAAATCGCCAAAAGACTCATCAAAAAAAGCGCCTTCCGCCGACCAGGCCTGGTGATTTAACGCCATTAAAATAGGCAGCAAGCTGGCCATTAAAATGGTCTTAAAAAAACGTTTCACTCTTTCTATTTTCATTGAAATTTCCTTGCATTTGGAGGAGATAAACATCGGTATACTTTCTTAATATAATCTAATCCCACACTTTCTTAATATAATCTAATCCCACACTTTCTTAATATAATCTAATCCCACACTTTGTACGAGTGCAAAAGCCTTGAAAATGATTAAAACATGCAAACCGTGCACAAGTCTAAGCAGGCGCTAGGTAATTAACCGTATTGAAAAGTGCAGAACAAATAGGGAGACTTAACAAAAAAACAATGAAATGATTCGCCTAGACTTATTCTTTGCAAGTTGAGAGAAGGGGCATTTTGGAGGTTTAGTTTTTGAGAATCAAAAAACAAGCAGGTATTAGATATTTTACAATCGGTGAGTTTTAGATTGGGTTAATCGGCTTTAAATACACTTATCTTCTTAAATTACCGCTTACTGACAGAGCAGCAAGGGCAATCTATAAACTTCATTTCAGCAAATTTGAAGCAATTTACTGAGTAGGATTAATTTCGGTATAAGTGCTCATAAAGCTTTCGAGCATCGCTTGATCTACCATGCCGGTTCTAGCAGCGACTACAGATCCATCGGGTGCCACCATATAGGTCGTGGGCAACCCTTGCAGTGCGCCAAACGGCGTCATTTTCCCATCCGCTTCCGTTTCAAAACGAACCACAGGGTAGTTAATCATTTGCGACTCAGAAAATGTTTTTACTTTGTCAACATCCAGCGTTTCGTAATTGACCCCAATCACAATCGCATCCTTATCTTTATGCGCTTCGTGAAACATGACTAAGTCGGGTATTTCGACCAAGCAAGGTGGGCACCAAGTCGCCCAGAGATTCACAATCACCCACTTGCCTTTATAGTCTGAGAGCATCGTCTCCTCACCGTTTAAATCAATAAACTTAATGTCTTTTTTAGGCGGCTCCGCTGAGGAGAGCGGACTCCAGCTTAAAGCGGTAAACAGTGCGATGGCAAAGGTGGTTTTTAAGGCTGACATATTCATAAAGGGCTCCTGACGTTTAATTTTAATGAATTTTAAAGTTGTTGATAATTTTACGATTTTATATGTTCTTACTACGACTTAGTGCTCTTACAAGCTTAATACACTTGGTTTGCCTCAAGCCTGTTGCAAAACCTGCTTCACGAAAGGCAAGGTTAGCCGCCTTTTTTCAACCAAGGTGGCTTGCTCCAGCAATCTTAAAACTGCCAGTAACTCTTGTAGATCGGTGGAAAACTGCTTCACCAAATAGTTACCGACATCGTTTGGCAACTCAAACCCTAAACGTGCACTGTGGCGTTGCAGTGCAATAATGACCTCCTCTTTTTCAATAACAGGGTGCAACTCAATGGGCAAAACCATCATTAACGCCTTAGCCAACTCATTGGTTTTAATCGACCAGTCATTAATGCTGTTCTGACCTGCAAGTATCACGGTGTGTCCTTGAACGCTTGATTTGGTAATCAAGTTGGCTAAGGCGAGCTCCCATTTAGTATCACCAACAATTTCAGTCATGTCATCCAAACAGACCAAAGGTGTTTGCTCTAGGCCCACCAAAACATCTGGAATGAGTGGCAATGAATGATCGCCGAATGGCAGATAAACACTGGCCTGGCCTCTTTCGGTCACGTAGCGACAAGACGCTTGCAACAGATGTGTTTTACCCGCACCACTAACGCCATGTAAATAAAAAGCGTTGCCATTGGTTTGTTGCAGCGCACTTTGCAGACCATTGAGCGCGAGGGCTTGTGACTCTTGCTCAGTCACAAACGTCTCAAAGCAGGCATCGTCTCGTAAGCCTATTTTTAACGGCATTTGTACAAACACTATTGAACCCCCTGGTGATTTTGTTCATTTTTTTCAGCGGTTGAGGATTCAGACGCTGATGGTTCATGAAAGCTTGAACGTAACGTCACGTCCACTTGGTGTAGGTGTTCGGATTGCGTTACAAAGTCAATTTTTTGCCACTGACGCAACCAGTCAACCACCGTTTGATAATTGGTTTGATACTCTATCTCAAACTGCGCCATTCCTGGCTGTATTGAGAGCAATTTAACCGATTTAATCATCTGGCTGTTTTCAGCAAGCTCGGCTTCGACCGCTTGAACCTGGTCGATCTTAAAGAGATTAGAGATATTCAAAGTAATGAGTTGCGCCTCGCGCGCGCCTTTTTCAGCAAATAGAGCATAGCGTTGCATCACGTCACCAAACATCGCCTGCAATAATGCTTGCTTATTAGGCCCTTGATTCGTGCCTTGTGCAAAAACAATGCCCGACGGCGCAAATAGATACCAGACCAACTCATGTTTAAAGTCGCCCAGCGCTTGTGCGCCTAAATCTTGCAACTTAAAGCTTAAAAGGTAGTCGTGACCGCTGGTTAACAGAACTTCTTGAATGGTGGTATTCGTTCTCTCTGGCGCGACAGGAAAAACCCAGTTTTGTTCACTGCTTGGCAGAGTCACCGGCAGCGCCATTTTTGTCAGATAGTCACGATATTCAATGTCTACGCGGTATCGCATTCTATCTTGCGTAAGTTTTGACAGCTCACCATTCTGTAAAAAATTGCCCATCACCAGCGTTTTAGGGCGTTGCGTTAAAGACCAAATCGGAACTCTGTGCTGTTTAAAGGCTGCTTTTAAACGCGCAGCCGAAAAATTCAATTCAATGTTCTGACCGACTTGAACGCCCTCTTCTGTTCTGGGCTTAATCTCGTAACGCTCTAACCATCTGCGCGGTGATTTAAGATAAGCTTGGCCAACCGCGCTCTCTAAAAAACGCGGCTGACCGGTAATTTTCACTAACAAAGTTTGCATGCCTAATGCAATCGCTTGATCCAAAGTGTTCGGACTTTTTACACCATCGACTTGGTCATAAGGCAAAACGACTGTGAAAAAACTCAACTCACCGGCTTGAGTGACAGCGCGCTTCTCCACCGGGTTTTCAGTCGCATGCGCCACCTGCACAACGCCCATTGATAATAATAGTAGGAATAGGCGAAAACTTCTCATGTCTGACCCTTAAAATTTCGTTACAATATCATAATGTTTTTCAATTACGTCGGTACAGACTTTTCCTGTAATGTCAGCCTTCTTCAAGGTTTTGCACGACTATAAACCAAAATGTTTAAACCACAAGCTAGATAGAGACTATGACTACAAATAAACAATCAATCAGTTACAAAGACGCCGGTGTGGATATTGACGCAGGAAATGCGTTAGTCGAAGCCATCAAACCCATTGCAAAAGCCACTACTCGTCCAGAAGTTCCTTCATCGCTGGGTGGCTTTGGCGCCTTGTTTGAACTCGACATGGCAAAGTACAAAAATCCCATTTTAGTCTCTGGCACCGACGGCGTCGGTACAAAGCTACGTCTGGCGATCGACAGCAGCAAACACGACCAGGTGGGTATTGACTTGGTCGCCATGTGCGTCAACGACCTGATTGTGCAAGGCGCAGAGCCTTTATTCTTTTTAGATTACTACGCCACTGGAAAGCTAGAGCTTGATGTTGCCATCGATGTCGTTAAAGGCATTGGCGAAGGTTGTTTGCAAGCGGGTTGCGCCTTAATTGGTGGTGAAACTGCTGAAATGCCTGGCATGTATGTCAAAGGTGACTACGATTTAGCCGGCTTCTGTGTCGGAATCGTTGAGAAGGCAGACCTAATTGATGGTTCAAAGGTCAAGGCGGGGGATATCTTGCTGGGCTTAGCCTCGAGCGGTCCGCACTCAAACGGTTATTCATTGATTCGTAAAATCATCGACGTCAGCGGTGCAGACTTAAATATGGACATGGACGGCCAGTCTTTAATTGACGCTCTAATGACGCCGACCCGAATTTATGTTAAATCTTTGTTGGAGTTGATGAAGTCGGTAGAGATCCACGCCGTTTCTCACATCACTGGCGGTGGTTTACTGGAAAACATTCCGCGCGTCATGCCTAATCACACAGCAGCGACCGTTGACACCAAAAGTTGGACGCGTCCTGCGGTCTTTGACTGGATTCAAGCCAATGGAAATGTTGAGTTTGAAGAGATGCACCGTACTCTCAACTGCGGAATCGGCTTAGTCATTGTGATTGATGAAGCCAATCAACAACAAGCGATTGACCTTCTGACCGCGGCCGGTGAAACCGTTTCGGTCATTGGTAAAATTGAAGCATCCGATCAGTCAGAACCTTCCATTACTTTAATTTAAACAGACCCGTCTCAGACCCGTCTAAAGCAAACCACTGAGCGAACCTCAGTCTATTCCATCCGCCTCAAAAAGTTCCAATGGCGGCCGTGATGGAATAGGGTTTGTTTTTTAACGCAGCGTCTCAGCCTATTTGCTTGCTGCTTTCTTTTTGCACCCTCTTACGTTTTATATCTTTTTTTTTAGACTTTTCATCCTTTTTCACTCTTTTAACGATACCGTCTTTTTCTATATCTCTCATGGTTCACACCACTTTATAAAAGACCTATAAAAGCCCTATTACCTCTATGCTGACATCAAAGACACCACACACCGTTCCACGCATCGGCGTTCTCATCTCGGGCAATGGCTCAAACCTGCAGGCCATTATTGATCATCAGCTATTGCACCCTGATTTATATGAAATTGTGTTAGTCATCTCTAATAAATCTGATGCTTATGGCTTGCAGCGCGCAGCCCAAGCCAATATCCCTACACAAGTCATTGACCACACCCAATATACTAGCCGTGAGGCGTTTGATGCTCAGTTGCAACAATCACTGGACACCGCACTAATTGATTTCATTGTGTTGGCAGGTTTTATGCGAATTTTAAGCCGCGGTTTTACCGAGCATTTTTTAGGGAGAATGATCAACATTCACCCATCGTTACTGCCTAAATACACCGGTTTGAACACACACCAGCGCGCGTTGGACGCCGGCGACAGCGAGCATGGGTTAAGCGTTCACTTTGTTACGCCAGAACTTGACGGTGGCCCGGTCATTTTGCAAGCGAAAGTCTCCATCGAAAAACAGGACACCGCCAGCGACCTTCAACAAAAAGTGCACCTACAAGAACACCTCGCCTATCCAAAAGTTATTGAATGGTTGGCGTCAGGACGTCTTGCTTTTAAAAACAACCAGGCCTGGTTAGATCAAACGCTATTGGTCTCGCCTCCTGTGCTAAGTGGCCTGAACGCCCACCTGAGCGCTCAGTCAGATCGTTATAAGTAGAGTGTCGAAAAAATAAATATAGAATATAATCAGGTTTTGGTTGTAACGATGATGGCTCGCTCATCAAAGGAAATAAAATGCAGACCTCATCTACCAGGGAAGTGTACCCCTCAAGCAATAGGCGTTTTTTAAATTTCGTACCAGCTCAGTTGCATACTATTTTTCTTGCGTCGGCATGTACGACACTCACCGCGTTACTGCTGCTCACCATCCCCCAAAGCTACGCCGCCACCCTGCCTAATTTCACATCGGCCTACAGCGTCAATGCGTTTGGCGTGGACTTGGGCAAAGCCAAACACACGTTTCACTGTCAGGACAATGACTGCACCTTAACCAGTATTGCAAAGCCCAGCGGATTAGCCGCTCTTT
>CAZVPH010000106.1:0-6579 GCA_964628125.1 uncultured Thiosulfatimonas sp.
CAAATATCCCCAACCGTCCACCACTAGTAACTCGTCTTTATAAAGCGTTAGGTCACCAACCATTCGAGTTTTGAATGCCTCTTGCTTCCAAATCTGAGATCCACTTAACAGATCAAAGGCATAAATAACATCGGTCTCGTCCGCCACATAGATTGTGCCTTCATCGACCACGAAGTCACTGTAACCTGAGACTTCCTTTACAAAATAGAAGTTACCGTTGTCTGGGTTAATGGAGACTAGCTTGCCGTGAAATCCAAGTGCAATTAAACGGTTTTGGGTCAACACAAGACCTGATTGCACATCAACCATCCGCTCTAAATCGGTACGACCTTGCGGGACCGCAATACGCGTTTCCCATAAAAGTGCACCCGACTTTGCTGAAAAAGCTTGAACTGAACCACTCTCCCAGCCGACATAAAGACTGCCCTCGCTATAAATTACCGGTGGCGAACCACGAAAGGACAAGCTGGGCATCTGGTGTTCAGCAACCCAAATAATTGCACCGGTTTCAAGGTTTACTGCATAAAGTTTGCCATCGACTGTTCGCGTAAATATTTTCTGTTCCGCCACGACAGCATGACTCATCACTTCACTTGAAAGTTGCGTCTGCCAAACAATGCTACCATCCGCAGCAGATAAGACCATCAGCAAGCCTTTTGCCGTACCAACGATGAGACTGTCGCCATGCTTTGCGGGTCCTGAGACAATTGGCGTCGCAAACTTAGTTTGCCAAACCACTTGGTCTGTCCAGCGACTGGTGTTCTCTTTTTTAAGAGCGACCACATAGCCTCTTGAGTTTGCAATGTATAAGTTGTCCGTATCTTCGGAAAAGAAAAGCCCTTCCGAGTCTCGGTTAAACATAGTTTCAGTTTTCACTTGCCAGTTTTTATGTAACGAGTAGTCGGATTCAAGCGGTGCTAAGACCGTCGGTTCCTTCACCACTTTAGGAGTCGAACAGCCGCTTAAAATAACCGTAAGCACTCCTATAAAAGCAAAACGTATTTTCATTCTTGAAACCAACCTTTGTTTAAACGTTCAATTTAATGACTGTTGTTCTATTGAGACAAATCATCGAGCTGGATTTGAGCCAAACCTATTAAGCTTTTTTCGGCGTCTCTATTTGCAACCACGGCCGAAAAGGCACTGTAAGCACTCTCTTGTTTATTCTGTGCTAAAGCAACTAATCCAGAGATATAGTCAACATTCGCTTTCTCTGTATCGTTTAAACTGGCCAAAGACAAGCTTGCCAGGTTACTCTCGGCCTCTTCAAATGCCTGGGTGTCCAACTGAATTCGCGCCACTCTTAAAAGTGCTAAATGGCGTAGCTGTGCATCGGTGGCGGTTTCAAAAACCCATGTTAGGTGTTGAATCGCTTCGTCCGCTTCACCTTTCTCCAAACTGTAGGTGGCGTAAAGCATTGCAGCTGAAGCGGCGTAAGGACTTTTAGGTTGTTCTTGAATCAGCTTAAGCGCTTCACGTGAGACCTCGGCAAAGGTGCCTTGTTGCATATTGCCTTGAAGCATTTCAAACATGGTTGATGCATTGGTCGCTTCAACCCACTTGGTGTTGGTCCAATAACGCCAGGCAGAAAATGCTAAAGCAACAATTAGGACAGAGCTTAATAACTTCGTTCCATTCTTTTTCCACCACGCTTTAAACGCTGCAAGTTGCTCATCTTCTGTATCGTAACGACTCATTTTGAAACCTTTCTCTAAAATAATTTAAAATATTTAAATAATAGTCTAAAAGACTGCTGCACAGCCCATTTACCTATTTTTTTTGTAGCGAAATTAAACCGGAAACAATCTTTGCAAATGCACAACTAACTCTTCCCAAGCAACGGTTTGTTGCTCGGTATTGTCTCTTAACGGTTTAAGTGCCACGACCTTATCTGTAATCTCTTCTTCACCCAGCACAATGGCATAGCGTGCACCCGAGCGATCGGCTTTTTTGAACTGGCTTTTAAAGCTGCCACCGCCGCAGTTCATCTGAACATTTAAATGCGGCAGCGCATCTCTAACCATTTCGGAAATGACCAGGCCTGGTCGTTCGACATTTTCGCCAACGAGAACGATATATAGATCTGCCATCACGACTTCAGGCACTTTATCTCCATCCATTAGCAGCGCAGCTAAACGCTCAATTCCCATTGCAAACCCAACGGCAGGAGTTGGCTTACCGCCAATCTGTTCGACCAGCCCATCGTAGCGTCCACCCGCGCAAACCGTGCCTTGCGCTCCGAGCTCAGTGGTCACCCATTCAAAAACAGAACGGTTGTAATAGTCCAGGCCGCGTACCAAATTGGGGTTAACCACATAAGCAATTCCCTGGTCATCCAAGTAGGCTTTAAGCCGTTCAAAATGTATTTTTGACTCGTCATCTAAGTGCGCCAATAATTTTGGTGCGCCCTCAACAATCGCGGCCAGATCTGGGTTTTTTGTATCTAAAATCCGCAGTGGATTGGTCTCGAGTCTGCGCAGACTGTCTTCATCCAACTGCTCTTTGAATTCGGACAAATACGCCACCAGCATCTCTCTATACTGTACGCGCGCAGCCTGGCTACCTAGGGAGTTGATTTGCAGCTCCAACTTTTCAAGTCCAAGTTTTTCCCACAGACGTGCTGTGAGAACAATTAACTCAGCATCAATATCTGGCGTTGCCAAACCAAACACTTCTACCCCAAACTGGTGAAACTGGCGATATCGCCCTTTTTGTGGGCGCTCGTAACGGAACATAGGGCCGGTATAGAAAAGTTTTTGTATTTGATTGTGTGCCAAGCCATTTTGAATCACCGCACGCACACAGCCTGCCGTGCCTTCTGGGCGTAACGTTAAACTGCCACCACTGCGATCTTCAAAGGTGTACATCTCTTTTTCAACAATGTCGGTGACTTCACCAATAGAGCGGGAGAACAGTTCAGTCTTTTCAACAATCGGTAAGCGAATTGAACGATATCCGTACTGTTTTAAGGTCTGTTCTGCGGTGGCTACCAGGTAATCAAACGCATCAACGTCTTCACCATATATATCATTCATTCCGCGAATGGCTGTTATTTGCTGTGCCATATGTACTCTATACTCTTTACTTTTATAATATTTTTTTACTGGATGCTTTGCTAAGTATTTAGAAAACGCTTTTGGCACTCAACACTTTTTATACCTATAGATAACTATTCTCAACAGGCCTGGTCATAACTTCTACGACGCTTTTATGTCTCTTGCTTATCTCCATCAAGCATTGCTTTAGGAATCGCCACGTAAGTCTTCAGTCTGCTCCCACACTTTGCTTGGCGTATCCTTGTTTGACAGCATCTCATTCACCATAAATCCAATTCCGACGACGACTAGAATCACCAGCAAAAACTTAACAAGCATACTGCCAAGCAGTGGCTTGTTAACTGGTGTGCTGTAACGTCGAACCGAATGCAACTTATGTAATTCACTGCTTGAGTTAGGGAAGTAGTGCATATATTCAGATTTATCTATTTCAAGATAGGCGGCGTAATTTCGAACATAGCCTCGCTCAAAAAAGCTCAGCTCCGCTGGGATAAGGGCATCATCTTCTAGTTTGTTTAATTGCGCAAGTGAGAGATTTAACTGCCCACAGATATCTTCTTTTGTCAGTCCTCGTGCTTCACGGGCCTCGACAAATTTTTGATTTAATGGGCGTTCAATCACGGTCTTCTCATCAGTCATTTCGATTCCTTATCACTTGCAAAGCGTGTTAAAAAAGACTACAGGGTGTTAAACTCGACCCGGTGCAGCGTGCGTTTCGTTCGATCCGACACCTTGCCAGCCAACTGGCCGCAGGCGGCGTCGATATCATCGCCTCGTGTTTTGCGCACCGTCACTTGCAGCCCGCCCTCTTCGAGTATCGCTCTAAATCGGTGAATAGCGTTATTTGATGAACGCTTATATTCCGTATTAGGAAAGGGGTTGAATGGAATAAGATTGACCTTGCAGGGCAGATCGCCTAATACCTGAATAAGTTGCTGCGCATGCTCAATATGATCGTTTACTTTATCCAACATGACATATTCGATGGTGACATGCTTCTTACTGTGCCCGCCTTCCACGTAGCGATATAAACTCGGCATCAGTTCTGCTAACGGATATTTTTGATTGATTGGAACCAAGATATCCCGAAGCTCATCATTTGGGGCGTGTAATGATATCGCTAAACTGACATCCAGTTCTGACTTTATCATGTCAATCGCAGGCACCACGCCAGACGTACTAATGGTGACCCGACGCTTGGATAGCCCATAAGCGTAATCATCCATTAAGATGCGCGCCACCGGAAAGACATGCTTTACGTTTAGCAACGGTTCACCCATTCCCATAAACACTACGTTAGAGATAACCCTCTCTTCCTTCGGCTTACAGCCCAACGCTTTGTTCGCTACCCAAACTTGAGCGATAATCTCCCAATTCTCTAGGTTTCGGTTAAATCCTTGCTGGCCGGTTGAACAGAAAGTGCACTCCAGCGCACAACCTACTTGAGAAGAGATACACAGAGTGCCACGCGTTTTTTCAGGGATAAAAACAACTTCGACGGCATTATTATTATCCATTTCCAGCAACCATTTAATGGTGCCATCGTCCGAGTGCTGCTCTGCGACAATCTTGGGAGTACGAACATGGGCAACGCGTTTTAGCTTGTCGCGCAATGCTTTGCTTAAATTGGTCATTTCGTCAAAATCGCTGACGCCAAATTGGTGAATCCACTTCATCACCTGGGTTGCACGAAAAGGCTTCTCACCAATTTGAGTGAAATAGGCCTGCATTGCCTCTCGGTCCATCCCCAGTAAATCTGTTTTTTTAGGCTCGCCGCCACCCAACTCTGAAGAACGGTTGGAGGATGCCGTCGCGTGTACAGTCTCTATGGCCATTATGGTCGTTCACACAGGTCGGTTGGGCTAAAAAAGTAGTTAATCTCACACTCTGCACTTTCAATTGAATCAGAACCGTGCACTGAATTTTCACGCACAGATAGCGCAAAATCTGCTCGAATAGTCCCAGGGGCTGCCTTGGCTGGATCAGTCGCACCTATGATTTCACGATACTTTAAAACGGCACCTTCCCCCTCAAGCACTTGAAGCACGACAGGCGCAGAAATCATATACTGAATCAGAGGGTCGTAAAACTCTCGACCCTTATGCTCTGCGTAAAACCCTTCCGCTTCCACCAGGGTCAATTGCTTCATTTGAGACGCAATAATCCGCAAACCATTGGCTTCAAGTCTTTGAGTGATGCTGCCAATAAGATTCCTGAGCACCGCATCGGGTTTAATGATTGAGAAAGTACGTTCCACGCTTCTATTCCTTAAAAATTTTAATCGGTACATTTTAACAACTATTCGCCCCCCCTGCAGAAAAACAAAAGCCCCGGATTAAACCCAGGGCTTTTTTACAGTGAGGGCGTGCAGTGCGGTTAAACGGTAAACGACTCGCCGCAGCCACAGCTGTCTTTTATTTTTGGATTTTTAAAATCAAAACCTTCATTTAAAAGACTCTCTTGTACATAATCAATTTCCATTCCATCAATGTTTGCAAGACTCTTGGCATCGACCACGACAGTGGTTCCAAAACTTTCAAACACCGAGTCTGAATCATCCACTTCATCTGCGTAGTCCACAACATAGGCAAAACCTGCACAACCACTCACTTTAGTAGACACTTTAAGCCCAATGCCATGCCCACGTTTTTCGAGCATTTTTTTAACGCGGTTTGAAGCCGCTTCGGTAAGTGTTACTGCCATATGTTCTCCTTAAGTTTTTGGCTAAACGCCTAAACTTAAATTTAATTTAACCAAACTTTCAATTTTAACCAAATGAAATTTCTTTCATTCCACTTTGCTGCTTATCAATCACATTCTGTAAACTAATGCTTCTCAGGTACCCATCAATCATACCACTTAAGTCGTTCCACAACTCATGTGACAAACACTGTTCACCGCCATGGCAATCCTCTCGGCCTGCGCACTTTCGAGCGTCAACAGACTCGTCCACGGCGTGAATAATTTGGCTCACCGAAATATCAGTTGCTTCACGGCTTAAACGGTAGCCACCACCCGGGCCACGTGCACTCAACACCAAGCCTGCCTTCTTAAGCTTTGAAAACAGCTGTTCAAGATACGAAAGTGAAATGCCTTGGCGCTCTGAAATCAAAGAAAGGGTAATGGATCCTTTTGCTTGATTTAATGCGATATCAAGCATTGCGGTTACCGCGTAACGCCCTTTGGATGTAAGTTTCATAATACGCCTAAATTAAGATAATCGTTAACTGCCAGATAAGAGATTCTATAATAACCTAGTAAATAACTCAAGTATTACCAAGCTCGTTAACTCAGCCGTAAACGCCGATTACTCGTTTATTTTTTCGACTTTAAGTGTGCAAACAACTCTGGCTCTTCAGGCTCTAAAACCGTGTCGTCTAATTTGGGCAAGTTAAGATCGATCGCTTCACCACTGACGCTTGAAAGCGCCTGCGCAAGTTTTTCTAATTTTTCATCCTGCAACTGAATGTGGTCCAAAAGGCTGTAAATGGCTTTTTCTATTGGGTCTGTCATCTCTTGGCCT
>CAZVPH010000107.1:0-6538 GCA_964628125.1 uncultured Thiosulfatimonas sp.
CCTCGAAACACCGCCGTCAAAAATCGCTTCTTTAGGACTGAAAATTCGTAAACAACGCAGTTACCATGGATTGGCGTTAAACATAGACATGGATTTAACCCCCTTTAAACACATCAATCCCTGCGGATTACAAGGGATGTCGATGACGCAGTTAGCCGATTTCATCCCGCAAAACAAACGACCAGGCCTGGTAGAATCAGGACAACGGCTGTGTGAAATTTTAAAAACTCGCTTGGCGCGCCACCCTTTGCTAAAACCGTAATAGGCGCGCTTCCGCTTTGCTTATCCTTTATAATGTAGGCAATTTAAATACGCCCCTTTCAACTTCTTCTGCGCAGAAGAATCAATCGCCTAAACCGCGACCGGTGACCCTAAACTATGTCAAATTCTCCGCAAATTCAAGAAATTAGCCTCGACGCCATCGGCAACTTAAAGGCCCGTAATCAGGCGATGCCTAAAGGTCAGTACAAAACCAAATCCCTAAAACACCGCCCCGACCCGAGTGCGGAGAAACTGAAAAAGCCCAGTTGGATTAGAGCAAAACTGCCCAAAGCCAAAGACATTCACCGCGTAAAAGAGTTAAAAAGCATCCTACGCGAACAGGGATTGCACAGCGTTTGTGAAGAAGCCTCTTGTCCGAACTTAGGCGAATGCTTTGGCCACGGCACCGCCACTTTTATGATTATGGGCGACATTTGCACCCGTAAATGCCCTTTCTGCGACGTAACTCACGGCCGCCCTAAAGCCCTCAATCAAGAAGAGCCAGAGCACTTAGCGCGAACCGTTAAAGCGATGAAGCTCAACTATGTGGTGATTACATCCGTGGACCGTGACGATCTACGCGACGGCGGTGCCGAACATTTTGTGCACTGTATTTCTGCCATTCGTAGCGAGTCGCCAAACACCAAAATTGAAACCTTAGTGCCTGATTTTAGAGGCCGGCTAACCGTCGCACTTGAGACCCTAAGCCAAGCCATTCCAGACGTCTTGAACCACAACTTGGAGACCGTCCCTCGTCTGTACGAAGAAGCACGCCCAGGAGCCGATTATCAGTCGTCACTCGACCTGCTTAAACGTTTTAAAGCGATGAATCCAAGCTCAACCACTAAGTCTGGTCTGATGGTCGGCTTGGGCGAAACGCTGCCAGAGTTGTTGGATGTCATGCGCGATTTACGCGCCCACGATGTGGAAATGCTCACGGTCGGACAATATTTACAGCCCAGTGATTTTCACCTCAGTGTCAAAAAATATTGGACACCGGACGAATTTAAACAAGTGGAAGTGGCTGGTTATCAAATGGGCTTTACCAACGTTGCATCTGGCCCAATGGTACGCTCTTCATACCATGCGGATTTGCAAGCTCAAGCGAGCGCACTCTAACGATCTGCACGGCAAGGACTGTCTGTTTATTCCATTAATTTAAAGCCTTATATGGCCTTCTGAGGACTCAATCATGACCAACTCAATTCAACGATTCTTATTTAAAGAACTGAATATTCGTGGCCAAGTCATTCAACTGAATGAAACTTGGCACTCTCTGATTAAAGACCGCCACTACCCCGCCTCTATTCGCCAACTCCTTGGAAAACTTGCCGCATTTTCGGTCATTATGACCAATGGCATGAAACACAAAGGCCGAATCACCCTGCAAATCCAAGGTTCAGGACCTATTACACTTTTGGTGGTTGAAGTCACTCACGACTTTAAAATTCGTGGAGTCGCTAAAACCAATGAAACTGTCCCAGATGAGGCCACTTTGGATGCGCTATTAGGCGATGGTAAAATTTTAGTAACACTCGAAAACACTCAAACCGACCACAACTTCCAATCCTATGTCGATCGCGTTGGCGACACCATTGAGGAAACCTTTGAAAACTTTTTAAGTCAGTCTGAGCAACTGCCCTCAAAAATCTGGCTGGCGGCCACTGACGAAGGGTTGGGCGGAGTATTGATCCAGAAAATGCCCGAGTCTGACAGTTTAGACGCCGACGGCTGGGATCGTATCCACAGTCTAACCACGACAGTAACAGACCAGGAGCTGACCCAGCTCGATGTCGAAAGCCTCTTGCACAACCTATTCCATGAAGAGACGGTTGAACTTTATGAGCCAAACGAAATTGTGTACGAGTGCCCCGAAGACCGAGAGCGCGTGACCAATATGCTTAAATCACTGGGCGAAGAAGAGGTTCGCAGCATCCTCGAAGAGCAAGGCGAAGTGGTGATTCATAATGAGATGTGCAACTTTCATATGCGGTTCAACTCAGAAGATCTGGATGAGTTGTTCGCGGAAAAACCTTCAACCATTCAGTAACTCAATAACTTTAAACGATTCAAAATCACCGGCGCTACGACTGAAACTGTTGCGCCTGCTAGGTTTAGTTTGTCTTAAAAATTTTAAGCAGGCCTGGTGGTTTTTATCAAACAGAGAAATTCCTCGTTGTTTGGTCACTGTTATTAAACGACTTTTACTCAGCGACCTTTACTCAACGACTTTTACTCAGCGACCTTTACTCAACGACTTTTATTCAGCGATCTTCCGCGTGAACAACCAATCGGTTTCACTTGACCCTTCGGCATCGAACTTGTAGCCATCCACGTCAAAATACTTCAACTCCTCTGCATTTTCCAACAGATGGTCGGCCGCGTAACGCGCCATCAATCCGCGCGCACGTTTGGCGTAAAAACTGATGATTTTATATTGACCATTTTTCCAATCTTTAAAAATCGGAGTGATAATTCGAGCCTTGAGTAACTTAGGCTTCACTGCTTTAAAATACTCGTTGGATGCTAAATTAACCACCGTTTTAGCTTGTTGCTCAGACAATTCCGAGTTCAGTAACTCGGTGATGGACGTTCCCCAAAAAGTGTAGAGGTCTTTGCCTTGTTGATTGACAAATTTGGTGCCCATTTCCAATCGATAAGGCAGTATCAGGTCGGTCGGTTTTAGAAGCCCATAGAGTCCAGACAATATTCTTAAGTGGGTTTGCACATACACCACGCCTTTTTCGGGCAGACTGTAAGCATCCAACCCTTGATAAACGTCGCCTTTAAACAACCAAGCTGCTTGTTTCGCCGCATTCACTTTTGCAGACGGCAGCTGCCACTCTTGAAAGCGTTGATAGTTTAGCTCCGACAGCTTCTCGCTGATTTTCATCAACTGACCGATCTCTTCAGGTCCAATCCGTTGCAGTTCTTCCATCAACTTGGCCGACTGCTCAAGTAAACGGCCATGTGTCTGCTGTGACGTCTGTACCGGCGTGGTTTCATCTAAAGATTTTGCAGGTGAAATAAGCATTAACATATCAAACATCCTTTTAAAGCTACTTTACGAAAGCGCCACCCTATTGGTAGGCAATCATGACTTAATGAGAGCGTCATTATATATGGTCAGCTCGTAATTCAAGTTAAGAAAACAGCCGTTTTAAACGCTAGGTGACTTAAAAAACCACACATTTGACCAGGCCTGCTTTTTACTTGTTAAACGTCGTTATCTCGTCCAAAGCGCTGCATCGGTGTGCTCTAAATAGACAAGATAAGCGCGCAGATCAAATTCCAGCTGATGATAGTTTGGCTCCATGTGCAAACACATTTGATAGAAGGCTTTATTATGTTCCTGCTCTCTTGTGTGCGCCAACTCGTGCACCACAATCATTCGTAAAAACGCCAAAGGCATCTCTTTAAAAAGCGAGGCGATGTGCATCTCTTTTTTAGCTTTTAGTTTAGCCCCGTGCACCGCCGATTTACGAGTGTGCGTGCCCAATGCCTTATGAGTCAGGTGCAACTTACTGTCGAAGACTACCCGGTTGAACGCGGGTGCCTTTCGTAGGTAGCTGTTTTTTAGCGCCGTCACATATTCATAGAGTGCTTTATCGGTTCTAATCGAATGCGCCTCTGGGTATTTTGCCAGCAGGACTTCACCAAAACGGCCTTGATGGATGAGGTTGTGGACTTGCTCAGTTAGATGTGGCGCATAACCCGCAAGGTAGTTAGGCGGTGGTTTGAGTGACATTTTTAATGTTTTACCGTGAAGTTCAAGATGAGCAAACCGCACGTTCGGTCGCATTCAACCTCTCAAGTGTGCCGACGTCCGACCAGTAACCTTCAAAGAGTTCGCCCATGACCTGCTCGGCTTGAATCGCTTGTTTAAGAATGGGCGCCAAGGCAATAAACTCGACCTCTCGACCTTGAAACAGTTTGGGGTGCAGCACGCTCATGCCAGAGAAAGTGTGGGCAGACGCTTCGACGATTTGCTGAGTGGCAAGCAGGCCAAAATCGCCGCTTGGGTTGTGCGCTGGGTTGGGCACCAACATTAAAAAAGCCTGGCACTCTTCCGGCATCTGTTGCGCCCGCTGAATAAGCCGTTCAAAGGGCAGGTCGCTGTAAACGTCACCATTAATCACTAAAAAAGGCGCGTCACCTAATAAAGGCAAAGCTTTAATAATACCACCTGCCGTCTCTAAGCCCCCTTCTGGCTCCGCTGAATAGTGAATGGTCATGCCCCAACGTGTGCCATCTCCCAAGGCTGCCTCTATTTTATCCCCCAACCACGCGTGATTAATCACCACTTCTGACACGCCCGCTTGAGCCAGTTTTTCAAGGTGGTATTCAATTAACGGCTTACCGCAAACTTTAATCAGCGGTTTCGGCAGGCTGTCGGTTAAGGGGCGCAGGCGTTTACCGCGCCCGGCGGCCAAAATCATCGCTTTAATCGTCACGCTGCAACTTCTTTATTCATACTCACGGTTCGAATTCCTCTATTCACATTCAAAAGCGCGCACAACATTTAAAACTTTGGCACAACTTTAGTCTCTAGCAGGCGGACTAAATCGCTCATCTCTGGGTATTTCTCGCCCACCTTTACAATATAATCTAAGGTTCGCGGAATATCCCCCAAGTACCCTTCCTTGCCATCGCGATGCGCCAAACGACAGAAAATACCTGACGCTTTTAAGTGGCGCTGTATCCCCATTAGATCCATCGATTTTTGAAAAGCTTGCCACTCGCCTTTGGTCAGCTCTTGCGTTGCACACAGCTGTAAAAAATAACTGCGTTGCCACTCAGTCACCTGCTCTTCTGGCCAAGCGATATAACAATCTCTTAACAACGAAACCGCGTCGTAGGTCAAAGGGCCGTAAACCGCGTCTTGAAAATCTAAGACACCAGGATTGTCTTGCGCGGTCACCATAAGATTACGACTGTGGTAATCGCGGTGCACATAAGTCTTTGGTTGCGCCAAGGCTGAACGCTCTAAAACCTCTTGAACATTCAACCAGGCCTGCTGCTCGACTTTATCCAACGAGACGTTAAGGTGCGTACCGACCAACCAGTCCGAGAACAAGTTCATCTCCGTTTTCAGTAACGCCTGGTCGTAAGCCGGCAGAGTTTTTGCGGCCGATTTCCCGTTGGACTGCAACCGCACCAACGCCAATAAAGCGTCTTCATAAAGCTGATCCGCCTCGGACTGAGAGGCATTTTCTAGGGCGTTTAAGTAGGTGATAGAGCCCAAGTCGGTCAACAGTAAAAAGCCTTGCTCCAGGTTTTTCGCCAACACTCTTGGCACCTGCAAGCCCATCTTATTTAACTGCTCGGAGACCGTGATAAACGGACGCGAATCCTCTTTATCCACCGGCGCATCCATAATAATGTAAGAGGTCTCTGCTTCCGCACCAGTATTAATGTTCGAAGTGACTTGAATTCTAAAGTAACGTCTAAAACTCGCATCACTTGAGGCAGGCAGCGGATGCGTGACCTCACAATTGGCCAATAAGGGTTGAATTTTCAACCAATCTAACATCATTTCAAATCTTTCGTTCACAATGGCTTCCATAAGCGTCCTACTCAGCTCCATACTCGGTTAAAATAAGCGTTTTACGCATAGTTAATGATTCTCCGCTTGATGTCAAACTCTCTATTACAATTTGTGGCGCCTTCCAATCAGCCTTTCCGTGAAACTGCGCTGATTTTAACGGGGAAAGACACCTCTGCTTTGAGGGCGACAGCCGACAGCGAAAAGCGTCGAACAAATATTACCTTAGCTTGCCGGCGCTCCAGAGTTGTCACCTTAACCTTAGCATCGGTTCTACTCTGGAGTGCGACATCGGCTTTAATCTTTTTTAGTTCCAGCAGTTGGGCTGAAGACAACGCCACTCTTTCGGCCGACCTCTGCTTACCGCAGTTAATTGTGCCTCTTCAATCCATTCCGCCGCAGGAATCGCAAGACCAATCCGCACCCCAGAATTTGGAAGCAGATGAGTTGACACAACCCACTACATCCACTTATCAGATGCTGGGCAACGCCACTTTTAAACAACCAGGCCTGGTGGTTTTAAGCGACCGAATGCTTTACAACAAAACCGATAAAACCGCAGATTTTTTCGGCCATGTTGAGCTGCACCAACCTCAAATACTGGTGACCGCGGAACACGCACATCTTGATGAACCGTCGCAAACCGCTATTTTAAATCAAACCGAATACCAAGTGTTGCCAAGTCGTGTTTATGGGCAATCCAGCCAAATCATCGTCAATCAAGCCACTGAA
>CAZVPH010000108.1:0-2803 GCA_964628125.1 uncultured Thiosulfatimonas sp.
CTGTCTAAACCGACAGTTGTCAACCGCCGCTAAATAATAGAGAGAGCTGCCATCGGGCTTGTCGCCTTGACTGCGGAACGCCAAAATCCCTGTGCACTGCGCCATGGCCTCAATAATCATCACGCCAGGCATAATTGGATTGCCAGGAAAGTGGCCTGTGAACTGAGGTTCATTGAAGGTGATGTTTTTAAAGCCTTTTAGCATTTTTCCTGACTCAAACTCAGTCACTCTATCCACAAGCAGAAAAGGATAGCGGTGCGGTAAATAATCAAAAATATCTTTAACTTCCATCATGTAACTCTAATCCATTTTTTTGTTTTTTTTAAATTATAGTTTGACACTTTAGACTCCGTAAACCGTATAGCCACATTGTGCACCGCGTTTAAAAAGTCACTCTGCTTTGGTGAGTGCGTCCAACTGCTTTTGCAGTTGTTTAATCTGCTTTGCCATTTTGTCTAGGTTGCGCGATCGGACGCTATTTCTCTGCCACTCTGCCGCCGGAATTGCCGGAAATCCTCCGTAGGCCCCAGACTTGTCTATATTATGAGTAACACCCGCCTTGGCTAAAAACTGGACATTGTCAGCAATGGTTAGATGCCCTGCAAAGCCGACTTGACCAGACACAATACAGTGCGAGCCTAAAGTAGTGCTGCCTGAAAAACCACACATCGCTGCAACGGCTCCACCCTCTCCAAGCCGAGTATTGTGACCAAAGTGAACCAAGTTATCGATAATGCAGTTCTCACCAATGACCGTGTCACCTATGGCACCTCTGTCAACGGTAGAATTATTACCAATCGAACTATAGCTGCCGATGATCGCACGGCCTATTTGAGGGATTTTAACCCAGCGTCCGGCGTTATTCGCCCAACCAAAACCATCGCCGCCAATGACCGCCCCGGCTTTAATAATAACGTGATCACCGATAATTGAGCCATGACTGATCACGGCATTTGCGCCGATATAGCAGTTTTCACCAATTTGAGCACCACTCTCAATTACTGCACCACTTTCAATCAAGGTCGAGTTTCCAATCACCGCGCCGGCCTGTATAACTGCCTGCGCTTTAACGCAGACGTTAGCAGCAAGAAGCGCTGCCGAATCAACCGTTGCGTCTTGATGAATCCCTGCTTCAAACACTGCAGGGTTCAATATCTGCGCCACCAAAGCATAAACATAGTATGGATTTTCGACAACTAAGCGCGTTGCGGAGCACTGCTCGCGATAAGCTGAAGCTAAAATAACCGCTCCCGCTTGTGTATCCTCTAGCGCCTTTAAGTATTTCTTGTCATTTAAAAATGAAATTTGATTGGGCTGGGCGCAGTCAAGTCCTGCGACTTGTTGAATATCTGTTTCGTCAGAACCCACTAAGTCAACCTCAACACCACGTGTTTCAAGTTGATTGATGATCTCTTTTAGCTTCACAGTGGTAACCCAATCTATTTATTGAATTCAGAACGTTGATTGCTGCTGACGGTTTCTAGATGTTTAAGCACATCTTCCGTCACATCAATGCGGCTGTTGGTATACGCAATCCCTTCATACAGAATCAAGTCAAAACTCTGTTTTTCGCCAATCGCCTTAATCGAATCATTGACAATGCTTTGTAACTTAGCCAACTCTTCATTGCGACGTAAGTTCAATAGCTCTTGAACATCATTTCGGCGGCGTTGAATTTCTCTGGTCAACATTCCAATTTCACGTTCTTTGGTGACCTTTTGGCTGTCACTCATAACCGATTTGTTTTTTTGATAAGTAGACTGTTGCTTCTCAAGTTTACCAGCCAAGCCTTTTAATTCGGCCTGCTGTGGGGCAAACTCATTCTTGAGCTGGGCATCCGCTGTCTTAGCTTGTGGTGCTTGCTCAAGCAGCAAAGCGACATTCACAACGCCCAGCTTAACTGGGGCGTCTGCCAAAGCATTCATCGTTAACCCCAGCATTGCAACCGACAAATAAATCTTAAAAAGTTTTTTCATTAAAATCATCCGTATTATTGTTGAATTTCTATTCGTTCTGAATCAAAAAACACTTTTCAGAATTGTACCTTAAAAATATATTCTTGGGTAAAAACCCCTGGTTATTCGTTTTCTACCAGTGTTTAAAACCCTGCTCCTAGGCTGAACTGAAAGCTTTGTGTTTCATCAGATGAAGTATATTTTATTGGCTGTGAAAAACTAAAGCTTAAAGGCCCAACGGGAGTAATCCACGAGAAGCCAATACCCGCTGCTGAACGCAGTTCATCCACTTCGATATTATTTATGCCCGTATACACGTTACCCGCATCGACAAACAGGCTGATTCGGATATTACTCGAGTCTTCAATAAAAGGCACAGGAAGCAACAGAGCCGCGGTGGTGGCTATTTTAACGTCACCACCTTTAGGTCGGTCACTGCCTTCCGTTGCGTAATTATAGTAGCCGCCTAATGAGTTAGGTTCGAAACCACGGACCGACCCGATTCCCCCTGCATAAAAACGCTCATAAAATGGCAGTCCATCTTGGTAATCCCCAAAACTGTTTCCGTATGAAAACGCTCCTTTTAGCTGAAGGCTTAGGTTTTTGGTGATAGGGTAATACCAAGATTCATCTGCATACACCTTGTAGTAAGAGATATCAGAGGTACCCGGCACTACGGTTTCAAAAGACAATCGAGTTTTCTGACCCTTTGATGGGAAGTAGAAGGAGTTGGTTGAGTTGTAACCCCACCCCATACTAAAAATAGCGGATACACTGCTTTTACCATACTTTTCAACATGCTCTCTACAAGTCTTGAAAGCGATTTTGCCCGTGCTACGATCATTTTG
>CAZVPH010000108.1:2813-6532 GCA_964628125.1 uncultured Thiosulfatimonas sp.
CTTTAAGCCATAATTCAGCGAACTGAATTCACTGAGAGGGTAGCCAATAGACGTCCTTATCCCAAAGTTATTGGTCGTGTAATCTGCTATATCCAGTTCATTGGCGTCAATCTCACTTAGATAGATGCCCCCACCCAAACTGACACCGTCATCGGTGAAATATGGGTTGGTAATGCCGATGTCTGCGCTTTTTCGAGCCGCACTGGTTGCAACACTAAAGTCTAATTGATTACCGCTGCCGATAAAGTTTCGCTCTGACACTCCAAGGTTAAAACTCACCCCGTCTAGCTGGGAGTAGCCAACACCGGCGGTAAACGAACCCGTCGCTTGCTCTTCAACTTTCACCACCAAGTCAACTTCATCTTCGCTGACACGCTTAGTTTCAATGTCTGACGACTTAAAGTAACCGACTCGGTCTAAACGTGATTTGGATTGACGAACCTCTTTTAAGGAGTAAGGAGCGCTTTCAAGCTGACGCATTTCGCGACGAATAACATGGTCGCGAGTACGCGTGTTACCTTCTAACACCACTCGTCGGATATAGACTCGGTTTTTAGGCTCAAACTTAAAGTTAAGCACAATGGTCTCAGACTCTTTGTCCAAATTTGTTTCTGGAGTAATCTCTGCAAACGCATAGCCCTCTTCACTCAATCGGTCTCGAATTGCGTTGACGCCTTCAATGACTGCCCCCCTAGAAAAAGTATCATTGACCTTAAAGTTTAGGAGCTTATTAACCTCCTCTTCTGAGATGATTAACTCGCCGATCAAGTGAATTTCTGCAATGCTGTATTGAGGACCTTCGGTGACGTTAATTGTTGTGAAAACCTGAGTTTTATCGACTGAAAGACTGACCTGTGAGGAGCGTACATCAAACTCGGCGTAACCACGGTCCATGTAGTAGGACTTGACAGTTTCTATATCAGCTTGCAGTTTAGGCTTAGAGTAAGCGTCACCTTCTGCCATCTGCATTTTTGACTTTAGACGTTCATCTGAATAAATTTTATTACCGACCAAGGTAATGCGACCAATACTGGCAGGCTCACCCTCGACTATTTTAATGTTCAATGCCACACGGTTACGAGGTAAATCTTCGCTTATGATTTCTACTTCAGCGGCGTAATACCCCTGGTTTTGGTAACGACGCTTTAAGTCAACAATGACCTTGTCCATTTCAACCTGGTTGTAAATTCGGCCTTTTTTAATGCCTAAACCGTCTAAAGCATCCTTTAGGACGCTGGTTTCAATTAATTGATTGCCTTTGATGGTGACATCAGAGATGGAGGGGCGCTCGACAACCTTAATGACGAGTGTGCCGCTCTCTTTTTGGTATAGGGCAACGTCTTGGAAGAATCCGGTCTTATATAAACGCTGAATACTCTCTTGCGTTAAACGACTGTCCAGAAACTTACCTTTTGAAATGGATAAATAACTGTTTATGGTTTCAAACCCGATTCGGTTTGCCCCTTCCACTTCAATTTTTTCAACGATAAAGGCCTGAGCCAAACCTGGTAATAGCAACAAGCCCGCAACCGCGCTTGATAAAGCAGCTCTTTTAAATTTTTTCAATTTCGTGTCAACCATTAGAAATTCTTACTACATCATTAAATAAAGCGACAAACATCAATCCAACAATTAAAACCAAACCAATCGTCTGACCCACTGCCATAATTTTATCACTCACCGGTGAGCCTTTGACCATTTCAGTCAGGTAATATAACAAATGCCCCCCATCCAATACAGGAATTGGCAGTAAATTTAGCAACCCAATGCTCAGACTGATCAACCCCAGCAAGCTTAAAAAGGAGATAAAGCCTGACTGCATCGCCTTGCCAGAGAACTGCGCAATGCTTAAAGGGCCTGAAAGATTGTCTAAACCAACGTCTCCAAAGAACATACGTTGCATCATTACGAGGCTCATGCCAAACAGATCGACACTGCGCTGGTACCCCTGCTTTAAGGCATCAATGGGTCCATACTGAATCACGGAAGTGTACTGCTCAACCATCTCCTGGGGCAAATCAACGCCGACGCCCATTCTACCGACCAGTTGGCCGTCTTGCAAAGTGGAACTTTCCAATAATACGTCGACCACTAAAAGAGTGTCACCTCTTTGATAGGTGACCTTAACCAATTCACCAGGACGTGATTGAATAAGTTTGACAAATTCTTGCCAGTTAGCAATCGCCACACCGCCAATGTCTAAAATTTTATCCTTCTGACGCAGGCCTGCAATTTCAGCGGGCCCAGCAGCCACAACGGCACCGACCACCGCGGGCAGTGTCGGTTGAAAAGGTTCAAACCCTAGGCTGTGCAACCAATTCTGTTTTGGTGTGTTTAAATCTAACGCGCTTAAAGTGATCTCATTCAGGTGCAAGCGCGCTTGCGATGACACATTTTCTATCATCATATTAACGTGCGGTCGCTCCATCACCAGTGCCGACAGAAGTCCTTCATGCACCATTTGCCAACTTGCCACCGGCTGCTGGTCAACCTCTACTACTGACCAGACCTGGCCACTTTGCCCAAACTGTTCACGAAAATTTGTCTGCTTAGGCATCGCTGTCGACAAGGCACTGGGCTCAGTTATTTGGTTAAAAATGGGTTTTGAACCATTCACTCCAATCATATACATGAGCGCGAAAACCAACCAAGCCAACAATAGGTTTACGATGGGACCAGCAGCTACGACCGCAAACCGTTTATAGACACTCTGTCGATTAAAAGCTCTGGCTTGATCTTCCTCGGCAACCGGCCCTTCGCGCTCATCGACAAACTTTACATAACCGCCCAAAGGAAACAGTCCAATTTTAAAACAAGTCTCTTTCCCCTGTCTTTGATACAAAGTTTTGCCAAAGCCCAACGAGAAAGTCACCACTTTAATATTAAACCAACGTGCGACTTGATAGTGCCCCCACTCATGCAGAGCAACGACAATTCCCATGACCACGACAAAGCCTAAAATCGACCAGAGAATCGACATTTAAAGCACGCCTCCAAAGTGCCTGGTGAGGTGTGAGGCGAGGTAGAGCATGGGCACGGCAATCAACAGACTGTCGATTCGATCGAGGATCCCACCGTGTCCAGGTAAAATTTGGCCACTGTCTTTTAAGCCTACTTGGCGTTTAAGCACACTTTCAAACAGATCACCAAAGACCGAAAACAGCGCGATCAGCGCTAACAACATAGCGAATGCAATCAGTGAAAAACTCTTGCTTTCCGTCACCAACCAAAGTCCCAGCAGCGCAATTAAAAACGCCAGCAAACTACCACCCCAAACGCCTTCCCAGGTTTTACCCGGACTGACGTGTATCGCTAATTTTGTTTTACCAAAACGTTTACCACTGAAGTAGGCACCGGTGTCCACCGCCCATACCACAAACAAGCTCATCAATAGAATGTCGGCAGAAAAATCTGCTCTAAAGCGGATTAAAACCACCGTAAATAGGATCACTGAAAGAAAACCTGCCAATGAAATAAAAACCCTAGAATTTACAAGCGCTGCTTCACTCGGCTTGCCTTGAGAGCGCTGATACCCGGTGACCACTAAAACCAACGGCAAAGCTTCTGCTGCCGTTAACACCACCAAACCCTGTAACGAGAACGTATTAAGTGCCAGCAGAGTTAGAACCGCCGTTAAAAGTGCAAAACCTGCTTTCTGCCAGGCCTGGTTAAAACGCGCAAAGCCTGCCCACTCCCAAGCGGCTATAAAACCTACTGTT
>CAZVPH010000109.1:0-6511 GCA_964628125.1 uncultured Thiosulfatimonas sp.
AGTGACTTTCCCTCTGCCGCCCAAAGCGCTTCGGTTTCAATCTAATCTTTTCTGGTTAAACGTTTTAAATTTCCACTGGCAATGTCCATCACATAAATATCGGCCGAACCATCTTTAGAAAGGGTCAACGCCAGCTTGGAACCATCTGGCGACCAGGCAGGCGAGCTGTTAATGCCCTTAAACTTGGCAACATTTTGTCGAGTCTTTCCATCTAGGCTCTGTATGAAGACTTGCGAACGTCCATTTTCAAATGAAACGTAGGCTAATTTTTTGCCATCCGGTGACCAGCTTGGCGACATGATAGGCTGATGTGACTTTAAAATTGGTTGCGGATTAAAACCATCTGAGTCGGCAACCTCAAGTGTATAGTGACGACCCTGTGCAGTTTTCTTCAAGGTCACATAGGCAATCTGGGTATTAAACGCACCTCTTATGCCTGTTAACTCTTGGTAGATTAAGTCGCTGATTTGATGGGCGACCTGACGAAGGTTTGATTTAGGAATCTGGCTCCAGCGCTTGCCTATCACTTGATTCTTGCGCAACACATCCATAAAACGCATCTCAATCTGATAAAAACCATTGCCTTCATCAATCACTTTGCCCATCAGCATATTATCAAGGTCGAGCGCACGCCATTGTGCGTAATTAATATCGTTTTCATCTTTAGGTCTTGCAGGCAGTTGGGTATTTAGGAGTGGTTTGAAACGTCCGCTGCGACGTAGATCGGCTGCAATGACTTGCGCTAAATCAACCGGAGCTTGATGATTAGCTCCGAAGCGGTGCGGAGTTGCTGAGCCCGTAGGCGATTGCATTTCGTAATGAAAAGGGATGATCGCGATTGGGATGGCGTTGTCATAGCCTTCACTGATTTCAATCGTAAGGTTCGCCATGGCCGAAGTGGCTAAAAAAGAGAGCGAAATTGCTGTGAAAGAGCGTAGCAACCTCTTTTTTAGTTTGGCGACGGGTCGCAATAACGGGGAAAACTTAACTCTTTTAATCATTATCAACGCCTTCTTGTTTATCGATTATTTATCTAAACGGTGGTAAATTCTATCTGGATCTGGCTTTTCCTAAATTTCACCTGAACCAAGGTTCAGGCCCAATAGTTCTGTTAATGCGAGCGCGGAAGCGTTTATTAACCGATCCTTAAACGTAACATAAGTTGTTATATTGAGCAGGCTACACCGACGTCAACATCTATTTATGGCTTAAACTCAAACGTAATAACACGTTCAAACAGCTCTTTAACAGGCGGTGTCGGCAAGGGTTCTGAACGATATACTGCTCTCTCAGCGGCCTCTTGAAACTGCTTAGTTGCATAAGAGTTACAGTTTAAAACTTTAACACTGGTCACATTCCCCGTCGGCGTTTGGGTAATGCGTAAATCACACTGCGCCTTCGGTGAAATTCGGGCCGGAGTACGCCAATTATCTTTGACCTTCGCCGAGATAGAAGAAATATAAGTCTCACGTAACGAAACCAGTTGTTGACGTTGTTTAGCGGCTCTTTGCGATGCGGCCTCTTCGTCAAGCTGGCGTTGCAACTGTGCAGCCGCGGCCGCTTGGACTTGTGCAGCCCTTGTTTTTTCTGCTTCAGCAGCTAAGGCTTTGTTCTCTTTATCTTTAAGTGCGTTCTCTAAGGCGAGGAGCTTCTTTTTCTCCTCCTCTTCTAACCGCTGTTTTTGAGCGAGGAGAGTTTTTTCATTGGCTAATTTCTGCTCTTTTTCGGCCAAAACACTGGCCTTTTTAGCCTCTTCTGCCTTAGCGCGCTCTGCCTCCGCTTTCGCACGTTCAGTGTCCGCTTTTTTCTTTTCGAGTATGGCTAAGCGTTTAGCCTCTTCCGTTTTTTTACGCTCCGCTTCTGTTTTAAGAATTTGCTCCGCGGTGCGTTTTTTGGCCTGCTCAGCCTTTGCTTGCTCTTCTTTTTGACTAAGCTGAAGGGCTTTAAGCTGTTTACGTTCTTGCTCTGTTTTGGCGGTCAACTCTTCTTGTTCTCGCTGTTTTGCGACTTGTTCCTCTTTAATTCTTTTGAGCTGCTCTTTAACGAGTGAAGAATCAACCGCAAATGTTTTAAGCGGCTCTATTTTAGCGCCGGCTGCAAAAGACTTATCTTCTTTACTTTCTTTAGGTTGTTCAATCATCTCCTCTTCCTCACCCTGAGAAGAGAGGCTTATTTTTTTTGGAGACTCTTGCCATTCATAAGTGATTAGGCCTCCAATGCCGATGTGCAGAATAAACGCCAAGGCGACAGAAACTGGATGTTTTTTAATAAAAGGGAGCATTTAAGAGTTACCGCCTTCGGGTTCAGTGAGTAAAGAGACGTTCTCGACTCCATTGGCCTTTAAGAGCACGAATATATGCAAAACTTTGCCATAAGGGGCTTCTTTATCGCCTTGAATATAGATCATTTGGGTACTGTTGAGCTGCGAACGCGCAACCACTTCTGCTACCAAATTCTCAAGGTCTTTATTACTTAAAACTCGATCTGGTTGTTCGGAGGTTGTGTAGCTCCCTTCTTGCGTGACAGTAATCACAAAAGGCGTGGTTTCCTCTTCAAGTTGAGTCTGTTTTTTATCGACCACTTGTGGCGTCTGCGGCAAGCTTACGGTGACCGCTTGTTGCACGATCGGCGCGGTCACCATAAAGATAATCAACAATACCAAGGTCACATCAACATAGGGCACAACGTTGATTTCAGCGATTAAACGTTTTTTTTGTCGATGGCTTCGAAGTCCAGTCTGCATCTTTATTTTCCAATCTGTGAACGGTTAAGTACTGTTAAGGGTTCGCTATTGTATGAGCTAACTCTTTTTTTAGGAGCGCTTTCGTTTATTTAGCTTTCTTTAAGATTTTTTATCCAAGCTGTGCGCCTGTCTTTGCAAAATCGTTAAAAAACCATCGGCAAAATTTTCATATTCACCTAATAAACGCTCAACTTGGGTGCTTAAACGGTTAAAGTAAATAACCGCTGGAATCGCTGCAAAAAGGCCGATTGCAGTGGCGACTAAGGCTTCTGAAATCCCGGGCGCAACTGCGGAAAGGGTCGCATGTTGTACATCACCCAGCGCCTGAAACGCATGCATAACTCCCCAAACGGTACCAAACAGGCCTATATAAGGAGCCGAAGAACCAACGGTCGCCAATAAAGAGAGTCGATCCTCAAGTCGGTCTGCTTCTTTTGAAAACGCGACACGCATTCCACGTTGCGAACCTGCGATAAGATCAACCGTTTCATGCACGCCCTGTTTCTTTAAATTGACAAACTCTTTAAAACCTTCCGCAAAAATTTTGGACAAGCCTTGCGACGTTTCCCGCGTCGCTTCCACTTGGTGGTAGAGGGTATTTAAATCTTGGGTTTGCCAGAAAGTTCTCTCGAACTCTTTCGCAATACGTTTTGATCGACGAATTTGCGCCGATTTAGCGAACACCACAGCCCAAGAGGCTAAAGACATTGCCAGGAGTATAATCATCGCTGCCTGAACTACGGGGCTGGCGTGCCAGATGATGTCAATTAAATCGCTGTCGTTCATGGGATTTCCTTAATTATAAAATTTGGTCTTAATATAAGCCGTTAAGCGTCTGTAATCGTAACGATTATTTGGACATTTATCACGTATTTTTTAGAATTTATATTGAGTCTATTCTGTCTGGCTGCAAAACATTCAAATGACGATAAGCATTAGGCGTTGCAACCCGTCCACGCGGGGTTCTAATCAAAAAGCCCTGCTGGACTAAGAAGGGTTCAATTACATCTTCAATCGTGCCACGCTCCTCGCCCAATGCAGTGGCCATGCTGTCAATTCCGACCGGCCCTCCACCAAACTTTTCAATCAATGTCTCCAGAAAACGTCGGTCCATTTTATCCAAGCCTAGCGGGTCGACCTCGAGTAAGTTGAGTGCTAAATCTGCGATCGTCGCCGTGATAATACCATCTCCACGAACTTGTGCATAATCCCGAACACGTCGCAGTAATCGGTTAGCGATTCGGGGTGTTCCGCGAGAACGCCTTGCAATTTCGCGCGCTCCGTCGGCTTCAGAATGCATGCCTAAAATATTAGCAGAACGGCTTACAATTTGGGTTAATTCTTCATGGCTGTAAAATTCCAATCGCTGCACTAATCCGAAACGATCACGCAAAGGCGACGTCAATAATCCGGCACGCGTGGTTGCGCCAACCAGAGTAAATGGAGGTAGATCAATTTTAACGCTCTGTGCGGCGGGGCCATCGCCAATCACAATGTCGATTTGAAAATCTTCCATCGCGGGGTACAGCACCTCTTCAACAATCGGACTTAAACGATGAATCTCATCAATAAACAGAACATCGTGTGGCTCCAGTCGAGTTAAAATTGCGGCTAAATCCCCCGGCTTTTCAATGACCGGCCCCGAAGTTTGGCGCAAGGTGACCCCCATTTCGTGGGCGATGATGTTTGATAAGGTAGTTTTACCCAGGCCTGGTGGTCCGTAAAGCAGTACATGGTCAAGCTGCTCATTACGCATCTTAGCCGCGTCCATTGAAAGTTGCAGCTGTTCTCGAACAGCCTTTTGGCCAATGTACTCTTGTATTTGATGCGGACGGACCGAAGGCGCTATATAGAGATCGTCCTCGGACTCTTGACTGGCAATAATGCGATCGGTTTCAATCATTTAAAGGGTCCGATAAAAATGGATAAGGAGAGGCTGGCGTGTAATGATTTTAGAACAGGTGGTTTGATGCCATAAAAAGTTGTGGCGTGCTCTATAAGTAAAAAAACCACTCATTAAAGCTTAACCCCTTGCAGTGCTCGCTTAATAAGTTCTTCCAGTGAGAACGTCTCGTCGTAAACACTGTCAATCATTTTATCTGCTTGAATGTTTTTATACCCAAGTGAAACTAAGGCATCGCTTGCAGACTGCTTAATAGTGTTCGCAAACGCGGCTGGTTGGATATTGAGTTTTCCTTGAGCGTCCAGTGTCGCTTCAGGCTTTTCATAAGTGAGCAGGCCTGCATTAACGACCGCTTTAAGGCGGTCACGCATCTCAATCTGTAAACGTTCCGCTGTTTTTTTCCCCACGCCTGGAATGCGGGTTAAGGCACTGATGTCGCCATTGTCGATGTGGCCGCAAAATTCGTTCACAGACATGGCGGAAAGTATTCCCAGCGCCATTTTGGCTCCAATGCCATTAACTTTCATTAAGGTTTTAAAGAGCACTCTTTCAGATTCGGTGGCAAAACCGAATAACAGCATGGCGTCTTCACGAACGTGCATATGTGTAAGGAGAGTGACTTCACCTTGCACGTTTTCAAAACTGTAGAAGGTGGACATGGGGGCTTCTATTTCATAGCCAACGCCGTTGACATCGAGTACCAGCAACGGCGGACGTTTTTGGACAAGTTGTCCGCGTAAAAAGCCAATCATAAAATGTAAAACTCCTACTTATTTGTCTATTTTACAGCGTATGAATAAAATCGGTCGATAAAATCGTCTTTTTAGACTGTTTGCTTATTTTTTGGTGTAGAAATTTGCAAACACTCTTTAGAATTTATTGCCTTTCGAGATGAGTTCAGGATCAATCCCTAGGGACATATATCGGTCATGGCAAAGCGCGCAAGCTAAGGCATCTGCGGCATCTTCTTGCGGTGCTTGTGACAGTTTTAAAATATTCTGAACCATAAATTGAATTTGCTCTTTTGTCGCATGGCCTTTGCCAACAATCGTGCTTTTAATTTGTGTGGGAGTGTACTCCATAATGGGCACATCTTTAATAGCGGCAGCGCAGAGAATTACGCCGCGGGCTTGCCCAAGTATGATGGCTGATCTAGGGTTTTTATGCACAAACACCTTTTCGACCGCCATCACATCGGGCTGATACTGATCAATAATCTGGCAGATGGATTCAAAAATATTTTTTAGGCGTTGTGCACCTGAAAACTTCTCAACTCGAATCACTCCACTCACCACATAGGATGGGTGATAACGACCCGACTCGACAATGCCAAACCCCGTTTTACGCGAGCCTGGATCAATGCCTAAAACACGTTGTAATTTTGCCAAGCTTTTTCTCTTTTTAGGCTTAAAAAACCATTGAAATACAGAAGACCAAACCCGGCAATTGACAGGGTTATTTGACCAGGCCTGCTTCTCTTGAGAATTCCAACATTTTATCGACAGAGCGCAGTGCTCTTTGCCGAATGGATTCTTCTATTAAAATCTCGCCGGTTTGTTTCTCTAAGCACTCCGCTAAGTTTTGCAAACCATTCATCGCCATCCAGGGGCAGTGCGCACAGCTTTTACAGCTGGCGCTGTGCCCGCCTGTGGGAGCGACTAACAACGTTTTAGTGGGCGCTAACTGTTGCATTTTATAAAAAATACCGTAATCGGTGGCCACAATAAACTCTTCGTCAGGCATAGTTTGGACAGCGTTTAGCAGAACTTTCGTTGAACCGACCACATCGGCCAAACTCACTACATCACTTGGCGACTCAGGGTGCACCAGTACCTTGGCCAGTGGATGTTTTGCCATCAACTCTT
>CAZVPH010000110.1:0-6486 GCA_964628125.1 uncultured Thiosulfatimonas sp.
GTACGAACGAGTGCCGTCAAGCTCTGTCGCAAAGACTAAAGTTTAAATTCTGTCCAGACGGGGGCATGATCGGAAGGTCTTTCCATGCCGCGTTCGTCATAACCGACTTTACTGTCAATCACTTTGGCATTTAATGAGTGCGTCGCCAAGACGGTATCAATTCTTAAACCGCGGCGCGGTTCACGATCAAAGCCTTTTGAACGATAATCAAACCAACTAAAGGTATTGTCTTCTTCAGGATGAACGCTGCGAAAGGTGTCCTTTAATCCCCAGTTGAGCAAACGCGCCCACCACTCACGTTCTTCCGGCAAGAAACTCGATTTACCATCTCGCAACCAACGTTTTCGATTGTCTTCGCCAATCCCGATGTCTAAATCAGTGGGGGAGATATTAAAATCACCAATCACTGCAAGGGTTTGTTCCGGTGAACACTCGGTTTCAAGATAGTCCATTAAATCTTCATAGAACTTTATTTTTGCCGGAAATTTAATCTCATGTGAGCGGTTTTCACCTTGCGGAAAGTAGCCGTTGACCACTCGAATAACCTCACCGTTTTCCAATTTAAAATCACCAATAATCATACGTTTTTGAGCGGTCTCATTGTCGGTTTTCCACCCTTTTTGCGAGTCAATCAACTCAATGCCTTTACGGTATAAAAGCGCCACGCCGTAATGGGTTTTTTGACCGATAAAAATCGCCTCATACCCCATCTCTTCAATGGCTTCGAGTGGAAACTCATGGTCCTGAACTTTCGTCTCCTGCAGGCCAATAATGTCGGGCTTAATTCGGTCGGTTAAGGATTGCAGTTGATGTAAACGCAGGCGAACGCTGTTGGTGTTAAAAGAGACGATTTTCATGCTGGGTGTCCAAAATTTTTACAGGTTTTACAATAAAGAGGGCTTAAACAACTTAAAAAGATAAGGCTTCACTTTTAAATACAGAATGAAGAGGGCCGCTACGATGCTAAAACGAATAATTATAGCGTAATAAGGCTAAAGATTCAGTCAAAAGAGCAATATTACCAAGTTGACCGTGACCGAACCGAACGACCGATTCGCGGTTGATAAATTTGTGTAAAGAGGCAAGGCTGTTCTAATTTCGAGTGCTTTTTTTTTATGGACGGTGCATTTTGATATTATAGACGTTCTGAATTTATCTACTTAAGAGTGTCTTTGTTATGCGCCATGTTTATCGTTTAATTATCTCCTGCCCAGATCAAGTTGGGATCGTCGCCAAGGTGGCGAGCTACATCGCAGAGCAAGGCGGTTTGATTGTTGAGGCCAACCACCATACGGATCCCGCAGATAATTGGTTTTTTATGCGCCATGAGATTTTAGCCAGCTCCATTTCGGACAGTTTTGAGGCCTTTGAAAAGGGGTTTCAGGCGGTGGCGGATGCATTTGATATGACCTGGTATATTTCGGATTCAGAGAAACCGAAGAAGATTGCGCTGTTTGCCTCAAAAGAGTCTCACTGTTTAGCCGATCTGCTGCACCGTTGGCACGACAACGAACTGCCTGGTGAGATTGTCTGTGTTATTGCCAATCACGATGATTTACGTTCGATGGTTGAGTGGTATCAAGTGCCGTTTCATCACGTTCCGGTCACCGCTGACACCAAGCCAGAAGCCTTTGCTGAAACCGAAGCACTGGCTAAAAAATATGGTGCAGATATGATCGTCTTAGCCCGTTATATGCAGATATTGCCTCCGCAGATGTGTTCGGATTACGCCGGTCAGGTGATTAACATTCACCACAGTTTTTTACCCTCTTTTATCGGCGCAAAACCCTATCATCAGGCCAGTGCGCGCGGTGTTAAGTTGATTGGCGCAACGTGTCATTATGTTACCGAAGAGTTGGACGAAGGGCCGATCATCGAGCAGGATGTTATTCGTGTTAACCACTCTAAATCGATTGAAGATTTGAAGCGTTTAGGGCGAGACGTTGAGAAAACAGTCTTAGCGCGCGGACTGCGTTATCACCTAGAAGACCGTGTTTTGATTCATGGTAATAAAACGGTGGTATTCGACTCTTAATCCAAGTTTGGCCAGGCCTGGTCAGTTTCACACTCGATGGACGCTTATGAGGAGGGGTTTCGACCAAACATCGAGCGGCTGATGCGTTGTGTGAAAGGCACTTTCGGCTTCGGCAGAACCGCAGTAAGCAGTGCTTGCATGACGGTTTCAACCCCTTTTCGGCCAGGCAGTTGGTTTTGGTGGGCGACCGTTTGCCAACTCTGTTTTTTGAGAATTTTTTCACACCAGACCGTTTGTTCGAGTTCACTGGCTTCACTGAGCAGTTGTGGATGGCGAATGCTCCAAGCCCAAAGTTTGCCACTGACGGATTCGTAAGCACGCTCACCGTTCGCGTATTGGGCGGCGGCGAGACTTAAATCAGCTTTCTGAGTTTTAAAACGAAAGGTTTTTAAAATCGTCAGCACACGATTTGCTGGCATATAGGGCAGTGACTCGATTAAGGTGTGGGGAAACTGTGACTGAAAATCACGTTGCACCAGCGCCAGAGCTTGCTGTGCCATAGCGGTTAAAGGCAGCGTGACGACCACATTGTGGCTGCCACTGGATTTATCGCGCTTAACGCCAACGTGCATCGGTGTGTAGCCTTGATTAAACCAAAAAGGCAGTAACTCATTACTGGCGCCAAAGCTGCTGCTTAAATAATCGACACGCGCTTTTTGAGCGCTGGTGTGTAGAACCTGCAACATGGCTTTACCAATGCCTTGTTGTTGATAGCTTGGGTGCACCGCGATGCGCATCACGCGCCAAGTGGAGAGCATGGTAAAATTGTCCGTGGCGTAATGTTTTAACAGCAATTGAGGCACTAAGTGGCCATGCACGCGCGGACTGTTGGGCATGATTTTACCCTCCTCAACGCAGAGAAGAACCCCCAGTAGAAGTCGTTCCTTTTTGGCCGTAAAAATTTTTAAATTTGGCGCGCTGAGCAGTTGTTGCAGGTCGTTAGGCGTGGTCTGATAATGCGCTTGTACCAACAGTTCAAACACGGTGTGCAACCACTCTGAATCTTGCACAAGCTGTTCAATCGGCTCTTCTTGAAACGCAACGTCGTCGCTTAAAATTGGCACAAAGTCAGAGGCAGGCGTGGTCGTCAACCGTTGCTTTGGAGTGAGTAGAAGCGCTTGGTGAATCGCTTTTTCAAGCGGGTCGCCCTCGGCCCAACGGATCGGCTGGTTGAGGTGGAGGTTTTTCCAGTCTGGCGTCCGTTCGGTCAACGTCTTTTTAAAACGATTTTCAAAGCCACGTCCAGACCCTTCGTAGCCGTGCAAGGTGGTCGAAAATACCAGGCGATGGTGGTGTGTCAAGAGTTTGGTTAGAATCGCCGTCGGCAGATGTGCGGCTTCATCTACCATCAACAGGTCGGCTGAGGTGGGCTCAATCACCAGTTGGTCTGGGGCCATAAACGTTAGAGTTTTACGCTGTCCGTCGAGTGTGAAACTGACCAGGCCTGGTTGCTGGGTTTCAAGCTGAATATTATGCGTTGTTGAGGCGTGGAGTATCGCCTGCAAAGCGTGTTTAAAAGCCATTTTTACCTGATCCAATCGGCTGGCGGTGAGCACGATGCTCTCTTTGCCTTCAAGCAAACACGCCACCGCCGCTAAGCCTAAAACACTGCTTTTACCGCGCCCTCGGTCAGCGCTTAAGACCAAGGGGCGTTTTCGGTGGCCAAACGCCACGGTGTGAATCGCGTGCAAGGCCTGTTGTTGGTCGTGAGTAGGGCGCACGAGCTGCGCGCCCACGACGATGTCGTCTGCACTTTGCATCGTGCGTTCTATGGCGGTGGTCGCCAATAAGTTTTCAGGTTTTTCTTCTAGCGTAACGTCTGATGCTGTTTCTAAGGAGGGCCTTAACGCCAGAGGTAATGGTTCTGAGGATTCCAGTGGATCCAATGGGTGTTCGGTGATGTTTTTTGTCCGCTGTTCAGTTCTGTCTAGCTCAGTCGATGATGTAAAACGGCTTGAGTCACTGCTTGAGTCTTGAATAGAAGAACTCTGTCGCCAGACAACACCCAGCTCTGGATTTTGCCACTGCTGAATGAGGTGTTGAATAAAATAGGGGTGGCTCTGTTCAACAGTTAAAGGGCTGTTTAAAAACCGAGCGTTTTCCGGATTGGGTTGGGTTTGCCACTGCTCAAGAGCGGGGGTGCAGACAATGAACAGACCGCCTGCTTTCACCAGGCCTGCGGCGATGCCAAGCGTATTGGCGCTTAAGCCTTTTGACGCGTCTAAAATAACCCCGTCAACTTCTTGCCCCAATCTGTGCAGCAGTTGTGAGGTCTCAATGATCTCATAGTCTTGCGGGAAATAGTGGCGCTCGATGGCGCGGTTTTCGGGGCCAATCCACCATAAACGCTCCTCGTTAGACCAGAGGTTTTTAAGCTGTTCGCTCTGCCAGACAGCGTCGCCACTTAAAATCACCAGCGCTCGATGACGCTGACGGCCTAGATGCTGGCGAAGCGCCACTAAATTTGGCTGGTTATTTTTTTGATTCATATTGTCTGTTTTAGTTTTACCTAGTTCATTTTAAACGGGGTTTATTTAAGGGTTTTCGTTTCACCGTCTGTGCTAGGAAAGCTTGGCGGCTGAGCACGGCGAACGGCCGAGCCCAGAAGTAAACCGATAATTTGAGCTGATAAGCTGACCTAAAAAGATTGCATAAGTCGTTATAATAAAACATTTTTATTAAAGCCTCGTATTAAGTCACTATACCAGTCTTGTTGCGTATAACTCAAGCATAGGCATGTCGCGTTCAATTGGAAAGAGTGTAAAGCGGCGATGCAACGTAAAACTTCCTTAGAAGCGTTTTTGTAAGCTTTTTTCATCTACTTTTTAAGCGTGTAATTTAATGACAGCAAATGACAGATAGAGCGCTCACTTTAGCCCAGGTGAACTGGATTGACGGCCAAGTGCCTCACTCTGAGCAGTTTGATGATTTTTATTTCAATACGGCCGGAGGATTACAGGAGGTTGAGTACACATTTATTCAACCAAATCGCTTGACCAAACGGTTTGCTGAGACCAAAAGCGAGCAGGTATTTCGCATTGCTGAAACCGGCTTTGGTTCTGGGCTTAACTTTTTAGCCACTGCGCAACATTGGCTGGCGACGGCGTCGCTTGGCGCGCAGTTGCACTTTATCTCCTTTGAAAAACACCCGATGACGCTGGCGGATTTAAGTCAAGCGCATCAGGCTTACCCTGAGCTGAAACAGGCTGCCGACGCCTTGCAAGCAGGCTACCCGTTTTTGATGCCGGGTTGGCACGATGTGTGGATGTTTGAGGGGCGTGTGCGTTTAACCTTGTGGTTTGGCGATGTTTTAAAAGGCCTGCCCGAGTGCGATGCCACGCTAGGTTCTCAGGTGGATGCCTGGTTTCTGGACGGTTTTAGTCCCTCTAAAAATCCAGAGATGTGGCAACCAGGCCTGTTCAAACAGATGTCGCGATTAAGTCACGCGCAGACAACTTTTTCGACCTTTACGTCGGCCAGTGCGGTACGACGAGGCTTACAAGCTGCCGGTTTTTCAGTGCAAAAAGCCAATGGGTTTGGTAAAAAGCGTGAGATGTGTTTTGGGCATTTAGAGCAAGTACGCCCGCACCATCATAAAGCGCCGTGGTTCAGTCGACCAAAACCAATTAAGCCCGGCACGGCGATGGTTGTTGGGGCCGGATTGTCGGGTGCGAGTGTGGCCTATCAACTGGCTCAAGCGGGGTGGGAGGTGACGGTGCTGGAACAACAATCCGAGGTGGCGACCGAGGCATCAGGTAATTTGGCGGGGATGGTTTACCCTTTTATCACTGCCGATTGGAACCGACGCAGTCAGTTCTATTTGCAAGGGTTAGAGGCAACCTTGCGCACCGTTTTGCCGTGGTTCACAACGGGAGAAGTTGAGGGAGCGCTGGAGGGCATTGTGCAGTTGTTTGTCACTGAGACCAGTTTGGAGCGCGCCCAAACATGCCTCACCCAGATAGGACTGCCTGAGACGTTAGCGGTTTGGATGACCGCGTCTGACCTTGGCGAAAAAGTGGGCGGGACGGTCACAGCGCCAGGGTTGTTTTACCCACAGGGCGGTTGGCTCAATCCGGTGTCGGTCGTTCAACGTTGTTTGCAGCACCCAAAGATTTGTGTGGAGAGGTCGCAAACGGTTAACGCGATTGAGAGATCGCTTGAATCCGAATCTAACCAGGCCTGGTCAGTTGTGACGCAATCGACTGATTTGATGAAGCAACAAGTCTGGCGCGCAGATGTTGTGGTGGTGGCAACCGGCGGCTTAAGCACTGAGTTAAATGCGCAACTTGGGTTGCCGATTCGGCCAGTGAAAGGGCAGGTCACGCACCTGAGTGCCGAGCAACAATGTTACGCGTTACAGTATCCTGTGACGCACGGTGGTTACTCGTCGCCTTGTGGCGATGGCCGAGCCGTGACGGGCGCGACCTTTGAAGCCCCTTGTCTGTCGAAGG
>CAZVPH010000111.1:0-6459 GCA_964628125.1 uncultured Thiosulfatimonas sp.
GGGGCGGTGACGACCATGTGTCCATCGGCATTTTCTTCATTCACGGCCATGGCGTAGGCGCACAGCCAGTCGTTGACGGTGGCGGTGTTGGGCTCGATTAGAAGTTGCTGATGTAAGTTTTTTGCACGTCGTTTTACCTTGAGTCCACCCGGTAAGATTCCCGTGGCATTTAGGCCATTTTCAACGCAGGTTTTCATCGCTTTCCACAGTGCTTGCAGTGCGTTATCCAAAGGTTCGGCGGAGAGATGGAGTAACTCATTGGTCTGTTTCATCTGCGCAATCGATAAACCGCACTCTTTTGCCATCTGCATCATCGAGTTAGCGGAGTTAAATGGATAAGGGTAGTCGGCCGCAGGTTGAGTTTTAATGGGCGCTTCGACTTGATCTATTTCGGCTAAGGTGGAGATGAAACCGCCACCGATTGAGAAGTAAGTCTCCGAAAAAATAACGTTTTGTTGCGCGTCTAAACACTCAAAAATAAGCCCGTTTGGGTGTTGAGGCAGTGGGTCTTTGTAATCAAAGACCACGTCGCCCTCTGGATGAAAATGAACCGATTGCTCGGCGGTCAAAGAGAGCGTGCGGGCTTTGTAAAGTTCGATCGTTAAGCTTTTAACATCTGCGCTGGCCAGTTGGTGTGGCAGATAACCATGCAGGCCTAACACCACCGCCTTATCGGTTGCGTGGCCGTGACCCGTGAAAGCAAGGGAACCTTTAAGGATGCACCGAATCTGAAGAGAGGTCTTAGGGTTTGCCAGACTTGCTGTATTGAGCTCTGTATTTGGCTTATTTTCAAGGGCAGGTGATTCAAACTCCGCTCCTAAGTGCTGCTTTAATTTATGCATAAAGTCCTGTGCAGCCACCATCGGACCCATGGTGTGCGAGCTTGAAGGGCCGATGCCAATTTTAAAAATATCTAATACACTGATAAACATAATAATTTTGTCCGTATGAATGGGGAAACGTTATTAAATAAGGTAAAAGCGTCTTCGTATAGAAAACGCTTTTTTGCGTTTTATTTTTAGTTTTATTTCTAACTTTAATGTGGAAAACGCTTCGCTTGACTGAGTTTAACGATCATCGGCGACAGCACCAGCAGTGCGATTAAGTTGGGGATCGCCATCAGGGCGTTGAGAACATCAGCCAAAATCAACACGGTATTAAAGTGATTTGAGAGTGCAGCCCCTGCAAACACCGCCAAAATCCATAAAATGCGATAGCCGGTGATCACCCGTACGCCGGCTAAATATTCAGCGCAACGTTCGCCATAATAACTCCAGCTTAACAGCGTCGTAAAGGCAAACACTGCCAAAGAGAGCGCCACCACCACTGCACCCAGATTGGAGCCAAGTCCGGTTGAAAACGCCAGCGCAGTTAAGGGCGAACCGGTCTCACCACTTTGCCAAACGCCGGTGACCATAATGACCAACGCGGTCATGGTGCAGAGAATGATGGTGTCAATAAAGGTTCCAAGCATGGCGATGTGGCCTTGCTCAACCGGGTCTTTGGTCTTTGCGGCGGCGTGAGCAATGGGTGCCGTACCCATGCCGGCCTCGTTAGAGAAAACACCGCGGGCGATGCCAAATTGCATCGCTAAGATAATGCCCGCTCCGGCAAAACCACCGGCCGCTGCGGTACCGGTAAAGGCGCTTTCGACAATCAGGAGCAGTGCGCCGGGCAGTTGCTCAAAGTTACTTCCCAGGATATACAGCGAAAAACCTATGTACATCAACGCCATAAAAGGTACCAGAGCCGTCGCGGTCTTAGAGATGCGTTTAATGCCTCCAAACATGACCAAGCCGACTAACACCATCAATACCAGGCCGGTGGCTTGGTTATCAAATCCAAATGCCGTCTCCATCGCTCCTGCGACGGCGTTGGCTTGCACCATATTGCCAATGCCAAACGCCGCGATGGTGCCAAATCCTGCAAAGGCGATGGCGAGCGGTTGCCATTTTGCGCCCATACCATTTTTAATGTAATACATGGGCCCGCCAACGTGACGGCCCTCGGTATCGGTCTCTCGGTATTTGACTGCCAACAAGGCTTCACTATATTTGGTCGCCATACCGACGACCGCGGTGATCCACATCCAAAAAATTGCGCCCGGTCCACCAATAAATAGAGCCGCGGCAACCCCAGCGATATTTCCGGTGCCGACGGTTGCAGCCATGGCGGTCATAAGCGCGGCCAGCGGAGAGATGTCGCCTTTCTCTTGAGAACGACGGCCTTTCCATAAAAGCCCAAATGCGTAGAAAAGATTTCTGAGCGGCAGAAAACGCAAGCGAATGGTTAAGTAGAGTCCGGTGCCTAAAAGCAAAAGCAACATAACCGGTCCCCAGGCCCAGCTGCTGGCGGTGGTTAAAATATCGTTAATTGCTTGCATGGTTGAGTTGGCCTTATTGTTTGAATGTGAATTAAATTACCTGGAAAGTGCGGCTTTGTCGAGAAAAAGACTTAAAAGAGAAGGGAATGGACTTAGGCAGAGTGAAAAAGTGCATTAATATAGAGTCCGGGAGAAGCTTGAAGTGCGGCCTGGCGCACGGAGTGTAAAAGATTAAACATTAAAAATAGTTTTATTTCATGCACTTAGGGATCAGGCGTTGCCTTCTTAAACCTGGCATAAGGTTGGATATACTTACTTTGATTTGTTGCCAGGCCTGGGGCACAATAGCGAGATTGCAATGAGCGTTCAAGTGGCTGTTTAAACGCTTCTTTATTTCATTGGTTTATGTCACTGACGCTATGTGACTACCTTGGCTTTTATTGATTAGTTTTTATTCGTTATAGGTCGCTACTTTAGAGCAACCCTTGGCATCAATACTTGGCATCAACACTTGGCATCAACACTTGGCATCAACACTTGGCATCAACACTTAACGGCAGATAGGCTCTATGTTAAAACTGGTTGTCACCGATTTAGACGGTACTTTGCTCGATAAAAACCACCAAATACCGCCGGTCTGTAAACAGGCGCTGCAGGCGGTTGATGCCTTGGGAATTCAGGTGATGTTGGCCACAGGCCGTCATTTTCAAGACGTCTATAAGTTGGCGCAACAACTTGAGTTTGCGCCTTACCTGATTACTTCCAATGGCGCACGGGTGCATAATGCTCTGGGTGAGTTGCTCTATGAAAACCATCTTCCACAGCGGTTGGCGCAACAAGTTTTGGCGATTAGTGCTGCGTTTGCGGTGCACCGCAATGTGTACCAAGCCGAACACTGGTGGGTGGAATCGCCGAATGAAGCCTTGCTGGCGATTCATCACAGCTCACAGTTTGGCTATCGGTTGACGAATTTTGACGACCTTGTTCTAGAAGGGGTTGATAAAATCTATTTTCACGCCGACCACGCACAACTCCTGCCGCTTGAAAAAGCCTTAAAAGCAAGCTTGGGGGATGAACTTTACATCACCTTTACGACTGAAAACTATTTGGAAGTGATGAACCAAGGAGTTTCAAAAGGGCAAGCGTTACAAGCCGTTTTAAAACGTAAACAGATCTGTCCGCAAGAAGTCATGGCATTTGGCGATGGTTTTAATGACATCGATATGTTGCAAATGGTGGGCGAACCGGTGGTGATGGAGAACGCTCACGCGGATATAAAGCGTCTACTAAAAAATGCCATGATTGCCCCGACCAATTGTCGAAATGGCGTGGCGCAACATTTACATAAAACGGTGTTGCGTTGAATCGATTAAACACTGGTTTTGCAATTGTTTAATCCGATTTCGCTTGGTTTGCGTCTAATATTTACTGCTCAACATTAACTCTTATTACCCTCTATTTTATCCTCTATTTACCCCTTTGAAAGGAGATGGCATGACGCTGCAAGTACAGTACAAAATTTTAGACAAACGTCTTGGCAATGAGATTGAACTGCCACAATATGGCACTAAAGGTTCCGCAGGCCTTGACCTACGAGCGTGTATTGACGAACAGATGACGATTGAGCCCGGTCAAACGGTTTTAATTCCCACCGGCATGGCGATTCACTTGGACGACGCCAGTGTTGCAGCGATGTTGCTGCCTCGTTCTGGCTTAGGGCATAAACACGGCATTGTCTTAGGTAACTTAGTCGGTCTGATTGATTCAGATTACCAAGGACCATTAATGGTCTCCTGCTGGAATCGTAGTGCCACCGCCTACACCGTCGAAGTGGGAGAGCGTATTGCGCAGATGGTAATAGTGCCGGTATTACAGCCCACTTTTACGGAAGTGACCGAGTTTGGCGACGCCACCGAACGCGGAGTGGGGGGGTTTGGGCATACAGGGACTCATTAAATTGCCATAAAGTACTTTATAGCGTCCTAAAATGCTTAAAAAATCAGGTTACTAACCGAATAGTACGCCAATAAAAACCACCAGGCCTGGTGGTTTTTTTGTGCGTGCGTTTTGTCCGTTTGGAGTTTGCCTGGAGTTTTATTAGGGTTTAAAAAAGCTTTAAGGATCTTGGTATGTGTTCACGAAAGCTGCTATCTTTTCAACCGCGCGCGTCAATTCGGATTCGGAGGTTGTGTAGGCCAAACGAACGTGGTGCTCGTATTGATGATCGCCAAAATCTCGTCCAGGCGTAATGGCCACGCCTGTGGCTTGCAACAGAGCGGAACAGAAGTGCTCTGAATCCTGGGTGAAGTCGGAGACATCCCAATAAAGGTAAAAGGCGCCTTGTGGCAGGATTTTTAGCGTGAAGCCAGCCGCTAGCATGCCGTGATAAAGAGTGTTGCGACGCGATTCAAATGTTTGTCGGCGCAGTTCCAACTGCGCCAGTTCATCGTCTTCTAAGACGCGCAATGCGCCATATTGCGACAGCGTTGGCGCGGCTAAAAAAAGGTTTTGCCCCAAACGCTCCAGTACTGGCATCAACGAATCGGGCGCGAGGCACCACCCAAGACGCCATCCCGTCATGCCAAAAAACTTTGAAAAGGAGTTGATGACAATCACGTTTTCCGGCAAGTTTTTATGCGCTAAAATGCTTTCGGCAGGACGGTCGAACACCAAGCCCTGATAGATCTCATCCACAATCAAATAGCATTGTTTTTCGGCCAAAAACTGTGCCATTTTGAGCAGTTCATCTTGCTCAATTAAAGTGCCAGTCGGATTGGCGGGGGTGGCGACCATCACCGCTTTAATCCCTGGTTGCCAGTGTGCTTTAAGCAGTGCTGTGTTCAGCTGATACTGCGTTGACTGACCGACCGGCACGGCGATAACGGTTCCGTGCAGCAGCGTGACAAATTGACGGTTACAAGGGTAGGCAGGGTCGGTGAGCAGGACTTTGTCGCCAGGGTTTAAAATCGCGGTTAAAACCAAATGCAGTGCGCTGGAAGAACCCGGCGTGAGCATAATATTATTGGCGGCGACCTTGGCGTGATAAAAACGTTGGTAAAAATCGGCCAGTTTGTGTCTCAATGCAGGCAAACCCGTGGTTGGCGTGTAGTGTGTCAGCCCTAAGTTGGCGGCCTGCAGTGCGGCGTCATGCACGCAGGGCAGGGAGGCAAAGTCCGGTTCGCCAATCTCCATGTGAATAATCTCTCGGCCCGCCGCTTGCAATGCTTTGGCTTGTGCGAGTATTTTCATGACGTAAAAAGGTTTGATCTTGGCCGCAATGTCGGCAATTTGGACGTTAAACTTGTGTGGTTTGGGTGGTTTCAAGGGCTGATTCATAGACTTATTCATAGATTAACTCGTAAGAAGAGGGCTTTATGATTGTGTTTAGTTGGTGTGAGTGATTTGAGCGGCTTGGCTTTTACTGAACGCGTTGGCAAGCCGATTTGAGTCCAAGCGATTAAAAACCATTATAGAACGCATCCGCCATTAAACAAATGTGCATCTAGTGGTAAAATAGTGCCGATTTTTTAATAACACACGCCTGACGCCTCTTTTAACAGAGTGACCAGGCCTGGTAGGAGTAAAAATGCCTTCATTTGACATTGTTTCAGAGCTGGATAAACACGAATTAACCAACGCGCTTGACCAAGCCAATAAAGAGGTCACCACACGTTATGATTTTAAGGGATCGGATTCGAACTATACCCTTAAAGACACCACGGTGACGATGCATACGCAGTCGGATTTTCAACTGGATCAAATGTTTGATATCTTGGTGCAGAAAGCCAACCGCCGTGGCATTGACGTGAAATGTATGGAGCGAAAAGACGCTGACATACAGCTCAAAACCGCGAAACAAGACGTGGAGATGAAAGAGGGGCTGGACGCGGCGATGATTAAAAAAGTGATTAAGGCCATTAAGGATGCCAAACTCAAAGTCCAGACCGCAGGCCAAGGCGACAGCGTGCGTGTGACGGGTAAAAAGCGCGATGACTTGCAAGAAGTGATGCAGATGCTGCGTGGTATGGAAGAGTTAGAGTTACCGTTACAGTTTAATAACTTTAGAGATTAACCGATTATTTGTTTTTTTAATGGTAGAGATTATACCGATGCGAGTACAAAACAGCATGAACCTA
>CAZVPH010000112.1:0-6453 GCA_964628125.1 uncultured Thiosulfatimonas sp.
AGTGCTTCTTCAAATGTTCTCATGGGCTCTCTCAAAAAAATACCCGCAAAGGCGGGTCTTAGACAATTCGGTACGCTTATTTAAACCGCCCAGCGTTGCTCGGCTTCTTTATCACTAATACGGGAGTCGACCCAACGTACCTCACCGCTGGGTAGGGTCTCTTTTTTCCAGAAGGGTGCGTTTGTTTTTAGATAATCCATAATAAAATGCGCTGCGTGAAAGGCATTTTCACGATGACGGCTCGCGACCGCTACCAAGACAATTTGATCCGTTGGGTACATTTTACCCACTCGGTGGATAATCACACTGCCCTCCAGTGACCAACGCTCGTGCGCTTCTAAACGAATTTTTTCCAGGGCTTTTTCGGTCATACCTGGGTAGTGCTCAAGTTCCAGTATAGACACTTCATCGCCTTCATTGATGTCGCGCACCGTGCCTACGAAAGAGACGACAGCACCAACATCTTTATGCCCTGATCTTAACTTGGCATTTTCAGCGGTTAAATCAAAATCCTCTTGCTGGATTTTGATAAATGGGTAGGATTCGCTTGCACTCAACATCAATCTTAGCCACCTGTTACCGGTGGAAAAAACGCCACTTCGTCACCCGACTTAATCAACGTTTCACGTGAAGCAATATCATGGTTTACCGCAATCTGTAAATTGGCATTTTCTAACAGAGCCTGTCGCCAATTATCGCCACGCTGCGCTAACTCAGCAATCAGACCGCCAACAGTAGAGTGCTCGACTGATAATTTCTCATCTGCTTGTCCAAGCGTCTCTCTAAAACTTGCAAAATATAGGACATTTACCATAAAACTTCCTTTTTACTTAACTATTTTAAACAATATTTAAACTCGTAACGGTTATAAAATTCTGAATGAATCAAAGCGCCTTTTATTTAAGCCTATTACCCACCCAGCTCAACCATCTGCCTAAACTCTATATTGTGAACATTTTCATTAAAAAAATGTTTTTCGGGCTTTTTAAGCAGCGCATTTATAATCAGCTGCTGCAAGCCTTCATCACTGATTCCGTCCCGCAAAGGGGTGCGCAGATCAACCGAGTCTTCTTGCCCTAGGCAGAGCGCTAAAACACCTTTTGCTGTCAACCTAACGCGGTTGCAGGTTTCACAAAAGTGCTGGGAAACCGCTGAAATAACACCAATGCGTGTGCCGTTTTCACCGACTACAAAATTTCGCGCGGGTCCGTCGTGACTTTTTCCCGCAGAGGGGATTAGCTCTTTGCCAATATGCTGTTTAATACGCGCCAGAATCTTCGCTGCTGGGTAGTGCTGGTTCATCATACTGATGCCTGCGGGCCCGATTGGCATGGTTTCAATAAAGCGAACTTCAACGCCCTTCTCTAAACCAAAATCCACCATCGACTCAATCTCGTCGTCATTGGTGCCTTTCATGACCACCATATTAAACTTTACTGGTGTCATGCCGACCTCAAGCGCCTTATCGACTCCTGCCAGCACTTTCTCTAAATCTCCACCACGGGTAATGAGATTAAAACGCTTAGGCTTTAAAGAGTCTATGGAGACGTTAATTCGTTTAACGCCGGCCTTGTGCAGCGCCTCAGCTTCACGCGCTAAGTGGTGTGCATTAGTTGAGAGCGCAATGTCTTCTAGCCCCTCATAGCCACTGATCATTTCAACCAGATGGGATAAATTTTTACGCACTAATGGCTCACCACCAGTTAAACGGACTTTAGCCACGCCTAGATCAACAAACGCTTTAATAATGCGCGCTAACTCTTCGTAAGAGAGGTATTCGGTGTGACGTCCCTCGGGATGAACGCCTTGTTCTGGCATGCAATAATCGCACCGATAATTACATTTATCGGTGACAGAGACTCGAATGTAGTCGATTTTTCGGTTAAACGGATCAATCAATTCTTTTCGCATACAGCCACCACTCTTAAGTTTTGCCAGGCGTTATCTCCTGGCAGGGATGTCGTTATTCTACCGCATCTGACGATTAGAATTCAATTATTTATAACAAGCATCGTCATTAACCTTAAGATTTATAAGGGGAATTTACTCTTACAACCGAATAAAACAACGACTCCTAAATTTTAGACACAAAAAAACCCGCTATTACCGTGGTAATAGCGGGTTGATAAACATGCCGTCTGAGCGGTATAAGTTTCACTGGCCTTGCCACACCAACAGGCCTGGCAGGTTTCAGTGTTCTTATGATCGCTGCAAATTACATTCCAGAGTGTCCAACACCTGGCTTATCTTCACCCATACGCTGAGGAACGTTGTACTGCGGCGTTCCATCAGGAAGTTTACGGGCTTGCTTGTACTTATCTACCTGACCTGTTCCGTCGTAACCAACTTGCTCGTCAGGACAGTTCGTCATGCAGCGCTCGTTATGGATAATAGGACGGTGATCACAGAAGAAGTTGCCTTGGTTAGGCATGTACTTGTTCATCTTCATGAGCATTTCTGAGTCAAAGAATGTCTCATCGTCTAACTCATTGCCTTCATCGTCGATCTTGATGTAGTTAGACTGAAGGATATAACCTGTCATCCCTAAGTAACCTGCATCACCAATATAAGGCGCGTTAGGCGTCCAGAAAGGCATTGTACGACGGATGTAGTCAAAGATCGTTGCAGCATACGGCCAGAAGTTACCAACGGCTTTCATAGGTGCAGGATCGTCGAAGTCTGACGTTACTAGGTTTTCGTCAACTGCTAAAGGTAAATAACCCTTAGCACCTTCACCGAAGTCACCGTGACAGACACCACAGAACTGAACGTAAACCTTACCACCTTCCTCAACCGTCATTCCAACGCCTGCTGGGGGTAGACCTTTACCGTCACCATCTACAATAATTTGCCACTTTTCAAGCGCTTCTTCAGCGATTGGCGTACCGAAACCATTTGCGACAAACGTTGAGTCATTACGGTAGTTTTTATCAACATTGTCATGCACATCTAAAAATGCAGCTGGAATCTTGCACTGTGCGTTACCGTGGTTACCACCATCGATGCTGTCATCAACTTCGAAGGAGTATGGGTTTGCTGGATCCAGCTTACCTACTAATCCTTCACGACCGTGCGCCTGATCCGCTCCTAAAATCGCTTCGATAACAGCCTTGTCTAGGTATTTCCCATCAGCTTTTTTGATAATTTCCGCATAGTTTGCTGCGTATTTACCATCAATTTTATCACCAGCACCACTGTCTGAACTTCCAGACATGGCGTGTGCTGAACCAGAGAATAATATTGCAACAGACGCTGCAATTAATGTTTGTTTAGTATTGAACATTTTCAACCATGCCTCCGTTTTTACCTTCGTTCCAAGCGTGTACTCTCCAAGTAACCATCGCTGTACGGTGGTAAACGTTGTTAGTACCTTCCAACTTACGCATTTGCGGCATTGGAGGCTGAACATAACCGGTTTCATCCGTAACTCGACTCATTAAGAATGCTTCTGAACCATCCCAGTCCCATTCTAGTTCGAAACGAGTCCAAGCCTTACTTAACACTACTGAAGTGAAGTGGGCTTCTTTCCAGTTTCTACCGCCGTCTGTTGAAATATCAACATGAGCAACTTTACCACGACCTGACCAAGCTAAGCCGCGCACATAGTAGCGCCCAGGGCCTTGCATCTTGAAGTCTGGAGATGGGTAAGTGATAACGGAGTTTGCCTCCATGTACCATGAGAATCGCTGTGCGGTTCCATCAGGCATAAGCTCTGTGTACTTAGACGTCTCTTCACGATGTTGCATAGGTACATCGTGAACCATGATGCGACGTAGGTACTTAACCCACATGTTCGCTTCACAACCAGGGAGAACCAAACGGATTGGGTAACCTTGCTCACGACGTAAAGCTTCACCATTCTGTGCGTAGGCAACGAAACAGTCGTCCATTGCAATGTCAAGCGGTACAGAACGTGCCATACCAGAGGCATCGGCACCTTCAGGAATAATCCACTTTCCTTCTGGCTTAATACCGGCTTCTTTCAATAGATCCGATAGACGAACCCCTGTGTACTCGACACAAGACATCATACCGTGTGTCCACTGAACTGAGTTCAACTGAACCCCTTTCCACTCAAGTGCGCCGTTCGCAGGACACTCAACGAAGTGAATACGAGATACAGATGGGAAACGCTTTAGATCATCCATCGTGAAGATCAGAGGACGTTCAACCAAACCGTGAATAACTAAACGGTGGTCGTCTGGATTGATGGTCGGAACACCGCCGTGGAAACGTTCAAAGTGTAGACCGTTTGGCGTGATGATACCGTGTAACTGGTGGATGGGTGACATCGTAATCGATGCCATTGAATCTGGAGTCAACCATTCAAGCGTACGACGCTGGACTTCTTTCTCAAAAGGAGACGGCATTCCGTAAGGATACTTACGAACACCAAACCCTAGTGTTTTACGTGCTGCGCCGACTTCTAATACTTCAGTTATCTCTTCTTTACCAGCATAAGGCGCTACGGCTTTTTTATGATCAAAGCGAACCCCATCTGCTGCGTTAGCCGCTGAGGTAAACATTACCCCACCCGCTACGGCCGCGCTGCCTTTTAAAAAGGCACGTCGACCTTGGTTGCGACTGTCTTCAGTCTGTACTGCAACCTTATCTACGATTTTATCTGTCATTTTTGCTCCTTGATGATTTTGCTGCTATCAGCAACACCCCAAATTCAAGAGTTTTATAATATAGTTCGATAGTCTGAACGTTTTTTGACCGTTGTTCAGACAACACGCTTATTGCTAGTTGGTAATGATAAATTCAAAGAGTTACAACTGCAAGTCAAAAAGCTCTCAAAATAAGAATTCACTTATATAATTTTTTTATGACTGGTCTGCCTTTCCTCTATCTTTGGCGCTGATGGTCTCAAAAACACTCTATGTGGTAGGCAGATCCTCTCGCGAACACACCGAGCCTATTTTCGGGTTTTCAATGTCTTCGGCCACTTGCGCCAAAAACTTTTGCAATTCATCAATGCTTAGTACTGATAATATTTTATTCATCACCTCAGGGTGAATCGCCACTGTTGTAAACTGCCCAGACTGTAATTGAATTTGAACGCCGCAAGCATCTGCCACAGCGCCCTCTTTACTGTTGCCCTCAATCATAGAAGCTTGCCGACCAAACAAAAGTTCCGAATACTTCTCCTCAATCGACTCAACCGTCCACTCATCCAAATAATCGGGTAAGTTAACGGTAAACTCTGACTCTCCTGAATAGGTTTCTCCAGAAATCATTGCTGTATCTACGCCTAAGCCTCTACAATAGTCCTGAAAGCTTTCAGCCAATTTTAAATCAAAGAAAACATACTCCATTAACTCATCCACAACCACCACTCCTTTATTTTTATCCATCAGACAGGTATGATTTGACACAGTCCTGCTCAGTTTTTAATGCATTCAAACCTCAGTATCCACTAATAAAAAGGTAACTTTCCCATGCTTGACCGTCAATATCCAATCACCCGAATGCGCCGTATGCGTAAAGATGAATTCTCTCGTCGTTTAATGCGTGAAAATACTCTTTCGACCAACGATCTAATTTTACCGATGTTTGTTATTGAAGGTCACAACACCCGCCAACCCGTTCTCTCTATGCCTGGTGTAGAGCGTTTGAGTATAGATCTTTTAGTAGCAGAAGCCAAAGAAATTAGTGCGTTGGGCATCCCGATGATCGCCCTGTTTCCCGTCACACCAACAGAGGTTAAATCACTGGATGCGGCCGAGGCGTATAACCCTGAAGGGCTTGCCCAGCGCGCCATTCGTGCCGTCAAGGCCGCTTGCCCAGAACTGGGCGTGATGACCGATGTCGCGTTGGACCCATTTACCACCCACGGTCAAGATGGCATTATCGACGATGAAGGCTATGTGTTAAACGACGACACCATTGACGCCTTAATGCAACAAGCGCTGTCGCACGCTCAAGCCGGTGCAGATGTAGTAGGACCATCCGACATGATGGACGGTCGCATTATTGAGATTCGTGAGTTACTGGAAGACCATGGCTTTATTAACACGCGTATCATGGCCTATTCTGCAAAATATGCGTCTGCATTTTACGGCCCTTTCCGTGACGCAGTTGGCTCCTCTGGCAACTTGGGCAAAGGCAATAAATATACCTATCAGATGGACCCCGCCAACCGTAACGAAGCGATGCATGAAGTGGCGCTGGATTTGAACGAAGGTGCGGACATGGTGATGGTTAAACCAGGCATTCCTTACTTGGACATTGTGCGCGATATTAAAGAGAAGTACCGAGCGCCGACTTACGTTTATCACGTCAGCGGCGAATACGCCATGCTAAAATCCGCCGCCCAAAATGGCTGGCTGGATGAGCGCGCGGTGGTCTTAGAAACCCTGCTCAGTTGCAAGCGCGCCGGCGCAGACGGTATTTTGACCTATTACGCAAAACTGGCGGCTGTTTGGCTTAAAGAAGGTCAGTAACATAAAT